>CAYSMG010000202.1:0-2505 GCA_964432045.1 uncultured Eggerthellaceae bacterium | reverse complement strand
ATACCCGCAATGTTCATTTTGTACAGGAGTCCCATTTTCTTATAGGTGTGCTATCCTAGCGGGGCTGAAATGGCCACCAGCAGGGTGGCAGTGCAATATAAAGACGGGGTAGCAAAAGGCGGTCTCGTTTAGGTGGAAGGAAACACATGAAAATTTTGGGTATGGGTGTGCCCGAACTTCTAATTATTCTGGTTGTTGTTTTGTTGATCTTTGGTCCTAAGAACCTCCCAAAGCTGGGTAGCGCCTTAGGCAAGACGGTCAAGAATCTGCGCGAAGGCGTTGGCGAGGGCAAAAGTGATGCCGAAGAAGAGGAAGAAGTAGTCGAAGAGGTGGAAGAGGAAGAAGAGCCGGAAGAAAAGCCAGCAAAGAAAACCACCCGAAAAGCTACGGTACGCAAGAAGTCTGAGTAGGGTTTTGAAAAACTACGGCGTGCAGCCTCTTACTGTACGCCGTATTTATTTGCACAGCAACATGTGTGTAGCATCAAAGGTGATATGAGCGAGCGCCCAGGGGCGCTTCAGGGTAATAAGCGGGTGAAAAGGTATGGCTAACGACAATTTTATCCTGACAAAAGAGGGCAAAGAAAAGCTTGAGCAGGAACTTCATTATCTCGAGACTGAAAAACGTGCGGAAATTGGCGAGCGAATTAGGATTGCGCGCGAATTTGGCGATATTACAGAGAACTCCGAATACGACGATGCCAAAAATGAGCAGGGTATGATGGAAGCGCGCATTGCTGAAATTACGCGCATCCTGTCAGAAGCCACTGTGGTTAATACTCCCAAACGTTCTACGAAGGTAAATATTGGCTCGACCGTGACCGTCGATATGAGCGGTCGTGAACGCGTATTTACCATTGTGGGGGCTGCCGAAGCAAATACTGCTAATGGCAAGATTTCAAACGAGTCTCCGGTAGGTGCGGCACTTTTGGGCCACAAAAAAGGTGAAGAGGTACAGGCTACTGGTCCTACTGGTCGCGAAATTAATATGACCATTCTTAAGATCGAGCACTAGGAGGCGTGCGCGCAAGCAATGCGCCGCCTTTGTTCGTGTTAAGTGTTGCTAGAGCCCTTCTACCTCACCTTCTGGTGTGTGGAAGGGCTTTTCCCTATAAAACCAGCTTAGGAATTATTTCTCGAGGTGTGTTATGAGCGAGCAAAAAATCGATAACACCGAAGCAGATCCCACTGCTTCTCAAGATCTTTCACTGAAGGATGAACGTGCTGCGCGCCTGGCGCGACGGGCGGATTATCTCGCAGAAGGAAGCGACCCCTATCCTGAACACTCCGAGGTAGATGCCTATGCAGCCGACCTAGAGCAGCAATATGCGCAACTTGAGTCGGGTGAGGATACCGAAGATTTTGTACGCATTGCAGGTCGCATTATTGCCAAGCGTGGTCAGGGCAAGATCGCCTTTATTGTGCTTCGTGATACCACGGCCGATATCCAGCTCTTCTGTCGCATTAACGACATGAATCAAGAGGATTGGGATCTCCTGAAGCGTCTTGATGTGGGTGATCTTGTTAATGTGGCAGGTCGGGTAGTGCGTACCAAGCGCGGTCAACTTTCGGTGGCCCCACAAAAGATCACTCTTTTGGCAAAGAGCCTGCGTCCCTTGCCCGAGAAGTTCCACGGTCTTTCCGATAAGGAGACGCGCTATCGCCAGCGTTATGTTGACCTTATTGTGAATGAAGAGGTGCGTTCTACCTTCCGTAAGCGCTCAGCCATTCTTTCGGCCTTTCGTCGTTATATGGAAGACGATGGCTATATGGAGGTAGAGACCCCCATTTTGCAGACTATTCAAGGGGGAGCAACGGCAAAGCCTTTCATTACCCACTTCAATGCATTAAACCAGGAGTGTTATCTGCGCATAGCTACCGAGCTTCACCTCAAGCGTCTTTTGGTGGGCGGCTTCGAGCGCGTCTTTGAAATTGGGCGCATCTTTCGTAATGAAGGAATGGATCTCACTCATAACCCAGAATTTACCACCATGGAAGCCTATCGTGCCTATTCAGACCTTGAAGGTATGAAGGCCCTTGCCCAGGGAGTTATTAAGGCGGCCAATGCGGCGGTAAACGAATCGGAACAGATTGAATACCAGGGGCAGTTGATAGACCTATCGGGTTCGTGGCAAAGCCGTTCGATGTGCGAGATCGTCTCGGATGTTTTGGGGACTGCGGTTGATCTTGACACGCCGCAATCTCAGCTTCTTGAAGAGGCGAAAAAGCATGGCCTTGAGGTGGATGAGAGCTGGAGCGTTGGAAAGCTTATTGCCGAGCTGTATGACGAGCTGGGAGAACCAAGCATTGTGAACCCCACTTTTGTCTGTGATTATCCGGTTGAGGTAAGTCCTTTGGCAAAGCGTCAGGACACTGATCCACGCTTGACCCATCGTTTTGAACTGGTAATTGCTGGTCATGAATACGCCAATGCTTTTTCTGAGCTGAATGACCCGGTGGATCAGGCCGAACGCTTTGCTCAGCAGATGGAAGAGAAGGCATCAGG
>CAYSMG010000201.1:0-2509 GCA_964432045.1 uncultured Eggerthellaceae bacterium | reverse complement strand
CGCAGGGAGGTCTCGGACCTTCTCCATAATGCTGTTCCTTCCTTGTTCTCGTCTTAATGAAAAGCGCGTGAGAAGCAGGATCCACCCTTTAGATCCACCTTTAGGATCCACCCCTTAGGTACTAGGTGGCGCAGAAAGACAGCTTGTTGCAGATACAAAGCCGGCCGCTCCCCCTCAAATCATATGAAAGTCTTCGCCGCATCGGATGCGCAGAAGAAGGCGGCGAGCAGAAAAGCCACCCTCACCGACACAGGCGAACAAGAAAAGTATACCTACCCCACAGCTCGATAGGTAGTAGCCAAAAAGATGAGAAAGAAAAACGGCTTGTGGCCAAAGATGAAAAGAGAAGCCTTTACCTTCTATCCTCTTTCAGCCCATTCTCCAGCAGCATCAGCGAATTGATAATTTGTAATTACGGACTTCAGTGCATCCAAACTTGTATCATTTGCCAACATATCACTGCTAATTTGACCAATCCCATTTCCATATGTCGAGAGAAGCGAATTCATCGCAGTACGCTCATATACAAACCAATCCAAGTCATGTGGACTATCACCCGCCTCTTGTATAGAAAATGTTGTGTTGGACAGATCTGCTGAGGCAGCCATCATAACAATGGAGTTATAAGCTAACGCAATCTCAATCCCTTCACTTTCAATGTTGTCATCGACATTCGTATAGGCAATCTCAACACTTGTTCCATTTAAGGTCACAGTAGATATATATTCAGACAGCGGAAGAGCTTGAGCTAAAGAGGTTAAACTCGTTTGGTCACTTGCACCAATATATGGGGTAATTTCTGCAAGAGAATTATTGTTTACTTCATCGATTAGTGCCATTGTGGACTCATATTCAGCTTGATCTTCTGGGTCCATCCAATATCCAGAGCTGCTATTTTGCGAGCCTGTACTTGTATTTGTTTCAGAATTGGTAGTGTCTGTAGTGTCTGTAGTGTCTGTGCTTTGGCTATTGCTATTGTCACTGTAAAGCTGTTGATTGTCATCACGAAAAGCTCCGGTCGCAAATGCAATTCCCACACCAACAACAACCGCTACCACAACGGCAGCTACAGCAATAATTATTGACCTATTTATGCGCCTCTTCTTTTGCGAAACGTCTTGAATATCAAGGCCTTCTCCTCCTTCGGAGTCTCCTTCATCATTTTGTGAAACATCCGTAGCGTCACCCAGTATTGCTGTTTCATCTGCGATTACAACATCTGTCTCATCATCTTGGACTGCCTGTTCAAGCAGATCATCGATGCTAGTAATAGATTGCTTTGTTGCCTCAATAGCGTCGCTTTCGGTCATTCCATTGGCAATATAGTCCTCGTAACGCGCGACGAGGTTGCTGTAGATCTCTTCCTTAAGCTCTATCACCTCATCAGTAAGCATCTTGTTTTTGAATAGATGCTCAACATACATGCGAATCTCATTCATCATTTCACCTCATCCTGTTTTAAAAGCTTGTCAATAATGTTGCGTACCTTGACCCACCTCTCAATAGCCTCAGCCAATTCGGATACACCTTGTTTGGTCACGTGGTAATACTTGCGGCGAGCGCCTTGGGTCTCGTCGCCCCAATAACTTTTTACATAGCCCTGCGTTTCCAATCTTTTCAAGCTTGTATAAAGGGATGGCTCCTTCATTTCATACTCGCCTCGGCTGGCCGCCGCTATCTCTTTTAAAATCTCATACCCATAGCTATCGCCATCTTTTAGAGTACACAAGATGATAGCGTCGATATTGCCGCGGATAAGGTCACTTACAGCATCTCTCGTTGACATGTTTCACCTCCTTTTTGTTTACTCTTTTAGTTTTTAGGATCCTATTTAGCTTTAACTGATACCTATTTAGCTATTTCATCTGTCTGCTTTAACTCTTAAAACTCAGCTTCCTGTTATTGGATGTCTATAATTTAACATATTACTATGTGTAACATAATACTTTTTTTAACATTTTATCTCATTTACAACATCTTGACTTTTGCAGTAAAAGAGGCTGTATTCTCAACTCGGGAAGCTAAACAGCCCTTTTTTGCGAGCCTCTTTTTACCGCGAAAGCCAAACAGTAACTTATTTGCCATAGGATTCCGTTGCGGGTGCCGTAGCGAGTGCCGTAGGGCCCTCACCTTTAGCCGCAGGTAGTATCAGCTTTAATTTATGCTAAGGTGAGGTGTCATTATTCGAGTATCATTATTCGGTACTAAGGTATATGACAAGTCAAAAGACCTTGCTGTCATTTCGCCCTTTTGTAAATTGGCTGATAGGAGGCCGCCATGTTTTTCTTTTTGCTCGTCGTTGTTATTGTTGTCGTACTCATCGCAACCGGCAGTGTGTTTGTAGTGCAACAGCAAACCGAGTACATCATTGAGCGCTTTGGAAAGTTCAACCGTACAACAAGCGCAGGCATCCATGTGAAGATCCCCTTCATCGAGCGCATCGCAAGCAAGGTCGATCTGCGTACGCGCCAGTCCGAGTTGCAGATTGACGGCAAAACGAAAGACAATG
>CAYSMG010000200.1:0-2521 GCA_964432045.1 uncultured Eggerthellaceae bacterium | reverse complement strand
TAGTTCATCATGATTGTGGCGACCACTTCGGACACCTCGTACTTTGCCTTAAAGATGCCCACAACGCCGCCCCAAACAGCCGCCGCTGCGACCGCCGCAAGAATGGCGAGCGCGCAGTGCAAGACCGGCGCCTGCGGCCCTAAAAGGGCTACAATCTGCGCTGCTGTCATGCCGACAATGTACTGCCCCTCGCCGCCAATGTTAAAAAGCCCCGCGCGGGAAGCAAATGCCATAGAGAGGCCGCAGAGGATAAACGGCACGGAATAGTTTAGCGTCTCGCCAATGTAGCGGACATTCATCCTGCCGTTGTCAATGTTGTAGCCCGAAACAGCCTGCAATATTGCCTTGTACATGTTGAGCGGGTTTCTGCCCACAAGCGCGATTAGCACCGTGCCGAACAAAAAGCCCAAAAGAATAACCAAGACGGAAAGGGCCGCATCAGAATCAAGGAGATGGCTCCAAAATGAAGAGCGCTTCAAGGCGACATCACCTTTTTCACTGCGCATCGCCAGTCCCCTCCTTGCCTTTAGAGCCCGCCATCATAAGGCCTATCTCCCTTTCTGTAGCCTCGCCGCTTTCCACCACAGCGACAATAGCCCCTGAGCTTATTGTAGCTATGCGGTCGCAAAGGTTCATAATCTCGTCAAGCTCAAACGAGACAAGAAGGACAGCTCGCCCCGCATCGCGCTCTTCTACAATTCTCTTCCTTATATACTCTATTGCGCCCACGTCAAGGCCGCGCGTGGGCTGCGCCACAACAAGGATTTGCGGCGAAAGGCTTATCTCGCGCGCTACAATAACCTTCTGCTGGTTTCCCCCCGAAAGGCTTCCCGCGCGGGTGGCGGCTCCTTCTGCGGCGCGCACGTCAAACTGCTCAATAAGCTTTTGGGCGTTTTCTTTCATCTCCGCATAGTTCAAAAGGCCGAACTTGCCGCTGTAGGGCGCCTTATAGTAGTTTTTGAGGACGCAGTTCTCGCTTATAGAAAAGGCGGGCACAAGCCCGTGCCTTTGCCTATCCTCAGGGATATGCCCCATTCCCATTTCTATGCGCTTGCGTATAGAAAGGCGCGAGATGTCCTTGCCGTTGATAAGGATGCTCCCGCTTTCAATGGGGGAAAGCCCCGCGAGGGCGTACAAAAGCTCCTGCTGCCCGTTGCCGTCAACGCCCGCGACGCCTACAATCTCGCCAGCGCGCACGTCAAGGCTCAAGTTGCGCACCTTCACGTGCCCGCTTGCGTCCTTTACAGAGATGTTGTTGATAGAAAGAACAACATCGCCAGGCTTTGCGAGGCCCCTTTCTATTTCAAACTTTACGGCGCGGCCCACCATCATCTCGGCAAGCTGCATTTCCGTTACGCCTTCAACGTCCATCGTGCCAACATAGCGGCCGCGGCGCAGCACCGTGCACCTATCGGCTGCGGCTTTAATCTCCCTTAACTTGTGCGTGATAAGGATAATTGTCTTGCCCTCGGCCTTTAGCCGTTTTAGTATCGCGATAAGCTCGTCAATCTCCTGCGGCGTTAAGACCGCCGTAGGCACGTCAAAGATGATAATGTTGGCGTCGCGGTAAAGCGTTTTAAGTATTGCCACGCGCTGCTGTTGGCCCACGGTAATGTCGCCCGCAAGCGCGTCGGGGTCAACTGAAAGCCCGTAGGCCGCCGAAAGCTCTTCAACCCGCTTTTTCGCGCTTTTAAGGCTAAGCATTCCAAAGCGGTTCACTGGCTCCGTACCAAGAACGATGTTTTCCGTTACAGTGTAAGGGTGCACCAGCTTAAAGTGCTGGTGTACCATGCCAATACCCAGCTCAGTTGCGGCGTTGGGGTTCTTTATGGAAACCTCCTTGCCGCGTATCAAAATCTTGCCTGAATCAGGAGAATACGCGCCAAAAAGCACGGACATAAGAGTCGACTTTCCCGCACCGTTCTCTCCCAAAAGCGCGTGAATTTCCCCTTCCCGCACCTTAAGTGTTATGTTGTCGTTTGCTACAATGCCGGGGAATGTCTTTGTAATGCCGAGCATTTCTATCGCGTGCTCGCCTAAAGCAGCGTTTGGCACTAAAAAAGTCTCCTTAAAGAAAAGCCCTCCCGCCGCCTTTGCCAAGCGCGCGGGAAGGCTAAAAAAGGGCTTAAAATCTAGTCGTCAAGAGCGTTAAGGCCCGAGGGAACAACGCCCGCCGCAAGGGCTTCCCTGTACGTGCCGTAAACGCGGATATTGCCCCTTACAATCTCCTCTTTAATGCGGTCAACCTCCGCAATGACGGAAGAAGAGAGGGCGGGGTTCGCCTTGGAATAGTCAACGCCATCGTCCGCCATAGACATCCTTATAACGCCGCCGGCAAAGGTGCCTTTCTCAACATCGGTGAGCGCCTTCATCGTGGAGTTTTCAACGCGCTTTATCATGGACGTGAGGACAGCGCTTGCCGTTCCCTCATAAATGCCGTCCTCGTACTGGTCGCTGTCAACGCCAATAGCCCACACGTTAAGCCCCGCCATGCGGTACTCCTTCGCCTGCGCAATCGTTC
>CAYSMG010000199.1:0-2554 GCA_964432045.1 uncultured Eggerthellaceae bacterium | reverse complement strand
AAATACCTCGAGAAGTTTCGCAGCTTTGAGGAGTCAGGCAAGCTCAATATTATCGTTTTTGTTCTGTTTCTTATCCCGGGTTTGCCGAAGGATGTCTTTACTTACTTGGTTCCCCTTACCGATATGCGCATGCGCAATTTTTTGGTTTTAGCAAATGCGGGGCGCATTCCGGGCATCTTAGTTACCACCTATGCAGCTAATAGTCTGGCCGAAGGGCGTTTTATGAAAAGTGCTGTCATCTTTGGCGTGGCGGCGATTTTAGCCATAGTGGGCGTTTTGCTTCGTGATCGTGTGATGAACCTCTTCTCGTCTCGCGGACAAGATAAGCACAAAGCTAAGGCTAAGACCGAGGCTAAGACCAAGGCCCCTGTTTCCGATGAAGAAGGTTCAAGCAATCAGTCCGAAGTCTTCGAGGCCTGTGGGGATGCTTGCGAAAAAACTTCGCAAGATACAAGAGAAGCACCTTCTGCTGCAGCAAAGGAGGTCGGATAATGAATCAGAACGACGATAAGTCGCGGGCCAGCTTAAACAGCGATCAGGCATCAACAGAGGAGAGCTTAAAAGAAGCACAAGAGCGTCTGCGCTTGGCCGAAGAAGAGCTTACAGCAGCACGTGCACAGCTTGAATGCCTGCAGTCCGGTTTTTGTTCTCAGAGTGGCCCTCACGTTCAAAGTGGGACCTATCCTCAAAACGGCCCTTATGCCCAAAGTAACCCTTATGCCCAAAACAGCCCCCATTCTCAAAGCGGGGCCTATACTCACAACTCCTATGCTCAGGCAGGGTTCTATGCTCAAACGAGCCCTTTTGGCCAGGCCAATCCCTATGCTCAGGGTATGCCGAATACTCAAAGCGCGTTCTTCCAAGGTGCGCCCTACACTCAGCCAAATACTCAGCCAAACTATTACAGCCAGGTTCCCCAACAGCCAATTGTGGCAAAAGATCACGTGGCGGCTGGTCTGCTTGCTATCTTTCTTGGGGTTTTTGGAGTGCACAAGTTTTATTTGGGCTACAACACCGTCGGTTTTGTGATGTTGGCCGTAAGCATACTGGGCAGCATTTTTACCTTGGGGATTGCTGCTGTGGTGATATGGGTCATTGCGGTGGTGGAAGGTGTTTTGTACCTCACTAAGACGCAAAGCGATTTCGATGCCACATATGTAGCCAAGAAAAAAGAGTGGTTCTAAAAAGTAGAGTGCGAAAACTCAGGAAAAGGAATTTTAAGTGCAGTTGGCATAGAACTCGCGCTTTTTACCCGATGAGTCGGGGCGGCTTCTTACTTCCTTCGCTAGAATAGAAGGGCACGACGTGAAGGCAGCTATTCTGCGGCGCGTGCATCCGATTTCGGGAACGGAGGAAAACATGCCCACTATTACTCGCGATGATGTAAAGGTGCCTGTTGATGTTTTACCGGAGGCACGTGAGGACTACATTGAAAACTATCTGAAAGCAACGCGTGGTACTGGTCGCTTGATGCTGTTTGCCTGCGATCAAAAAATTGAGCATCTGAACGCAGACTTCTATGGCGAGGGCATTGATATTGCCGATGCCCAACCCGAACACCTTTTTGAAATTGGCAGCCAGGGCATTTGCGGCGTTTTGGCCGGCCAGCGTGGTCTTATTGCCCGCTATGCGGCCGATTACCCCGACATTAACTACCTGGTGAAAATGAACTCTAAGACCAATCTGGTTAAGACCAGCCAGGAAGATCCGTATTCGCCGCAGCTCTATGACCTTGAAAGCGTGCTGGCTATGCGTGCCGCGGGTGTGAACATCGTGGGTTTGGGCTACACCATTTATTTGGGAAGCGAATACGAGGCAACCATGATGGCCGAGGCGGGCGAGCTTATTGCCCAGGCGCATGCCAATGGTCTGTTAGTGGTTCTGTGGATTTATCCACGTGGCAAGGCCGTCTCTGCCGAAAAAGACCCCGACCTTATTGCCGGTTCAGCGGGCGTGGCCCTATGCCTTGGTGCCGACTTCGTGAAGGTCAATCCGCCCAAGCCTGAGGGTGAGGACATGCGCACTCCTGCTGAGGCGCTCAAAGTTGCTTCTATGGCAGCTGGTCGTACAGGTCTGGTGTGTGCTGGTGGTTCCACGGTTGATGCCGAGACCTTCCTCACCCAGCTGTGGGATCAAATCCATGTGGGCGGTGCCTGTGGCAATGCCACGGGTCGTAACATTCATCAGCGTAGCCTTGATGAGGCAGTGCGCCTGACCAAGGCAATTAGCGCTATTACGCTGGCAGATTACTCTGTTGAAGATGCCCTGGCGGTCTTTAATGGGCAGAAGGAGTTTTCGCTCTAAGGCTCTCAAGGATTTTCAACCTAGTTCTTGCTGCTTTTAGGAACCCCGTAGCGCTTCGGTGCTGCGGGGTTTTAATGTTGAGGGCAAGCGCGCTACGCAAAGACGCGTCTATCACCGGAAACCCTATCGTGGGATCCTGCGATGCATATAAAAGAGCTGCCCCAAAACAACCCAGGACAGCTCTTTTGTAAAGACGAGATGGTGCCCGAGGCGAGAGTCGAACTCGCACGTCTTTCGACAACGGTTTTTG
>CAYSMG010000198.1:0-2558 GCA_964432045.1 uncultured Eggerthellaceae bacterium | reverse complement strand
TAATATTCTTTGTTCTTGGTATATTACGAATAGTTGCAATTATTCAAATTAAAGAAGCCACTTCTAAGGATAATATTAATGTAAGGGATTTCATTTTTGGTATTTTTCTGTTATATTTTTCGTAGTTGTTAAAAATAGTTGTTGATAATAGTCGTTTTTATTAAATCTGTCTAATAATTAAAGACCCTGTTTTTATAGGAGGAATTATGGCTATTTTAGAAAAAATTAAAAATTCAAAAAAATGTGACTTGATATCGCTTGCAGGTGTTATTTTATTTGCTAGCACTTCATTATGGGCAATAATTGCTTCGGCAGTTTTAGGTGAAGCTACTACATTTATTTGTACTATTGCAATTGTTGCCATATTTATGTTGTTTGCTATTATCACGTGGCGTGTTCGTATATCTCTTCTTTGGGTTGCGCTCGCTGTAGGTAGCTTTATTTTATTTAGTTGTACAAACTTTTTCCCTTCATATATGGAAAATCCTGCATATTTTGTATGGTTTATAATTGCCACCCTTTGCGCGATTGGAACTACAGTATTTCAAATACTTGAAAAAGCAAAACCAGAAAAGAAAGGATTATATTGTGGTATAACTCTTGTAACTGTAGTTATATTTGGAATAAGTGTATGGGGTGGGAATATTGGTTATGTTAATGGAAAGACTGCTCCAGCACAAAATGAAGTATGGGGAGTGCCTAATAAATATGATAGTGTCGAATGTCCTGAACAAGGAACCGTTGAATATATAACATATGATACTAAAGCATATTCAACAGATGAACATGATGTGACTAAAGGTGCATATGTATATCTACCATATGATTACGATGAAAATGAGCAATATGATATTTTATATCTTATGCACGGAACAGGTGATGATGAAGCATATTGGCTTGTAACATATGAATATAATAAGACAATGCTTGATAACCTCATATATTATGGAGATATTAATCCTGTTATAGTAGTCACTCCTACATGGTATGTAGAAGATGTTAGTGAGGATGACCTAGATCTACTTACATATACGTTCAAAGATGAGCTCAGAAACGATCTTATACCTACAGTTGAAAGCAAATATTCTACATATGCAGAAACTACATCTAGTGAAGATCTTATAACTTCTCGTGAACATCGTGCATTCGCTGGCTTATCAAGAGGAGCAGCAACTATGTGGCATTCTGCATACATTGGTGCATTAGATTACTTCTCAATGTTTGGTGCTTTTAGTGGAAGCTTAACTACAGAGGAAGAGTTTGCTACCGCTATGGAAGGTGAATATGCCAACTATAGTATTCAATACTTATATAATACATCTGGTAGTTTTGATGTCTTGCTTTCTGAACATTGGCAAAGTTTTAAAACATTACTTGAAAATGATTCACGCTTAGTTTTAGGAAAGAATTGTTCATTTGATGTATTTCCTATGGTATATCATTCTATAGATAATTGGCATATAGCGTTATATAACGCTTTACAATTATTCTTCTCTGTATCTTAGTAAAAAAATACGTAAAAGATAATTTTTTAAATTTTATTTGGTTTTTGCGGGTTTTCTTTGGAAAATATGCGTTTTTAGATGAGATTAAACTGTGAAATTTGGAAATGAAAGTTAGCTTGTTTTAATCGTGTTTTTTATAAATTTATCAATATATTGATTACATTTTATACCGATAGGTGTATCAAACATTGAGATGTTAAATACATGATCTGAAGTAGGATCTTCTTCAAAATAATAATCATGTTTTATATTAAATTCAGTTAAAGTGTTGTGAAGTTTAATTGAATTAGATTTGAATAATTGATCTCCAAATGATGTAACCACAATAATAGGTGGAAATTCTTTTATTAGTGGAAAATATTTATAAGGATTTAAATAAATAAATTCATCCTTAGTTTTATATTTCTTTCCAAACATAAGTTCAACAAAAGATTGATTAAGTATTTTCCTAGATATAAAAGGATGATTTGGAATAGTAAAAGCTTCATCAATAAATGCTACTGTATGACTTAAAATCAAACCCTTAATATCAAATTTAAATGGTTTTACTCCGTATATTTTTTGTAGTTGCTCACTATTATTAATTGCATATATAAAAAGACTCATTTGTCCACCAGCACTATCTCCAGCAAGAAAAACATTATTTAGTGAGATATTTAGTTTTTTATGGTTGTCGTAAATATAATGAAAAACATCAAAAATGTGTCTAATAATTTCTACACATTTATATCCATCTATCATTGTACAATAACTAAATCCTATACTATCATAGCCATTACTTGCAATATAAGAATAGAAAGGATCGTATCCTCCCCAATTTTTAAGTACCCATCCTCCACCATGGATGTTAATAATTAAAGGTTTTTCAATACCGTCTAGTTTCTTATTTTTGTAGACTTTAATTAAATTTGAATAATCCTCTTTTTCTTTAATATAAAAGGAGGAAATATTGATATTAGATGGAATTATATACTTACTTGCTCTTTTAAGATCAGATTTTGTAACTGACCTCCAAAAAGCAAAATAGAATGATTTGAATGTTCTTCTAAACAT
>CAYSMG010000197.1:0-2562 GCA_964432045.1 uncultured Eggerthellaceae bacterium | reverse complement strand
TTTGCCCGTAGCAAAAAACAGAAAGGCGCGGTTTGACTATACAATAGAAGAAACCTTTGAATGCGGAATTGTCCTTGAAGGAAGCGAGGTAAAGTCCATCAGAATGGGAAGCATATCCTTTCCTGACGCCTTCGCGGAAATATCAGAGGCGGGAGAGGTTTGGCTAAAGAACGCTAGGATCGCTCAGTACTCGCACTCATCGGCTTTTCAGCACGACAGTGAGCGGCCAAAGAAGCTGCTCCTTCACAAAAGCGAAATAAAGCGAATAGCGCGAAAGGTTTCAGAGAAGGGCTACACGTTAATTCCGCTTGAGTTTTACATAAAGCGCGGGCGAGTAAAAGTGCTTTTAGGCCTTTGCAAGGGAAAGAAGCTCTACGACAAGAGGGCGGACATACGCGAGAGGGACATCAAGCGAGACTTGCAAAGGGAGTTTTCAAGGCGGCAGGACGGATAAGGCACAAAATGAAGCAAAATGAGCCTTTAAGGCTTGCCATCATCTTCGCATTTCTCGCATTTCTTGCCTGCCCCGCCCTTGCGCAAAGCCCCGCAGCCTCCATCGCCGTTTACCGCCTAGAAAATAGCGGCGCGGATGAGTCAACTGTGCTTGTAGCAAGCGACCTTCTTTTTTCATTTATAAGGGAAATGCGCGATTACAGCCTAGACTTTATAAGCTCAACGCGAGCGGAGGCTGAAAGCGCTGGCGAGGCTTTAGCGCAAGACGCCTCGCACGACCTTGCACTTTACGGAAAGATTCTAGCGGCTCAAGGCGAAATAACGCTAGAGCTTTGCCTTAAAGGAAAGGGGGCAGAGACCCGCGTTATCTCCCGCACATACGAAAACCAAAACAGGCTAATGCTAGGCACGCGCCTCCTTGTGAGGGAGCTTTTTGAATCAAATCCATTGCAAGAAAGCCTCTCTTTGCCCCTCGCGCAAAGTGCCGCCCCTCCGCAAGAAGCTGAAGACGTCGCCCCCCTTCAACAAGAGGAGGAAAGCGCGCTTGACATAGAAGCGCTTGCCCTTGGCGATGTCTTATCAGTTGACGCGCTTGCAGGAAGCTGGAGCGCCGAGCAGGGCATAGAAAGAATAATGATTTTGCGGGGCGGGCGCGGGGCGGCTGTCTTTTCTAGCGGCTTTTCGCTAATGCTAAGCCTTTCTTTAGAGGAAGGCGAGCTTGTAGTCTTGCAGAGGGGGAGGTCCTCCCCCTTGCAGTTTGTTGACCTTCCTGACCCCGTTGCGGAAAAGGCGGCAGAGCAAGCGCCCCCCATTGAATGGCGCTTTCGAATTTCAGCGGACGGCAACATTCTAGCAGGAGAGAAAAGCAACGTGCAGGTAGCCCACGACGGGCAAAACATCCTTTCTATAACGCCTACAAAAGAGGCTGTAGCCTGGTTTAGAAACTAAGAACGTCTTTTGGAATTGCAAGCGCGCCCTGCCGCAAAACCCTGTAGGGATGAGCCGTCCCGTCAACTATTGTAGAAGGAAGAGCTTCCCCGCCCGACTCAAGGCGCTCATCCTCTATTATAAGCGAGGCGGCGCCTCCAAACCTTGCTTCAATGTCTGCCGCGCAGGCTAAAGGCTCCTCCCCCGAAACATTAACGCTAGTAGAAAAAATAGCCCTTCCCGCCTTAGCCACAACCTCCCTAAGCCATGCGTCCCCCGGACAGCGGAATGCGGCTGTCCCCCCCTCGTCAAGCGGCAAAACAAGAGTTAGAGGGCCTGGCCAAAGGGCTAAAAGAGATGAGCTTACTTTAGCCGACGAATACTTCTTAATGTCGCCGGGCGCCGCTATAAGGCGGATAAGGCCTTTTTCTGCGCTCCTCCCCTTAGCCTTGCAAATAAGAGCTTCCCCCTCTTTGCTGTCAAGGGCGGAAAAGCCGTAGATTGTGTCAGTTGGAAGGACTACAAGCTCACCCCTTAGCAAGGCGCAAGCCGCCGCCTCAAGGGAAGAAGGCTCAAGTTTTGGAATAATCACTTTTTTTACGGCTTTTCTTTGGATAGCTTTCCGCAAAGCCACCTTAAAAGGGCTGAAAAAGCTGCGACGCAAAGGCTTGCGAGCTTGCACACCCACTCTGGAAGAAAGGAAGGAGCTTCAACTGTTACAGGGCTTCCCGCAAAAAGCTTTCTGTCTATGCCGCCAGAAAAGCCCGCAAGCCGTATAAGGCGCTCATCTTCTGCGACAAAGCCTAGCTCGTGGGCGTAAACCGCTATTGTGTCGGGGTCGGCTGCAAGGTTTTTTACGCGCGCGTCAAGGTCCGAGTTTATGGCGTAAAGGCTTTCAAGGCTTAAAAGCACCTTGTCCTTTTCAGAAGAAAGCTGCGCCGCTGCCCAAACGCTTTTGGGCCCTAAAAGAATGCTTAAAGCGCAATAGGCAAACACGCCGCAGGCTAAAGGAAAAACAACGGAAAGACGGCTCATCTATTTAGATTTACGGAAAAAAGGGGGGTAAAAATTAGAGCTTATAGCTGGCTTCCCCCGCCGAATGGCGCGCCATTTTTTGCCGCACTGCCTCCTTGCTATTGGCGCAGAATTTATAGCTTGTAAATTCTGAATTTATAGCTTGTA
>CAYSMG010000196.1:0-2564 GCA_964432045.1 uncultured Eggerthellaceae bacterium | reverse complement strand
CCCGCAACAGTACTATTCAATAAGGGCCTAGCTTTTCATACTCAAGCCTCAAAGTTGGCTCCCAGTGCGTTCAAAGAAGGCCATTTTGTCATTTGCGGACCAGTAACAAGTCAATCGCCCGCATTGGCGTATTGGCGATGTGAGATTCTTTGCCTCCTGAGATCAATGCATCTCTTAACCAGTTGACTAATTATTATGCAGTGCCGCATAATGCAGCTGTGCATAATGTTGTTGCTTGATGGGAGACAGGGTGTTTGTCGGCAGGGATAAAGAGCCGCGCTCCCGATCGCTGCCACCAGCGTTGGTGTCTGGTGAGGGACCAACCCTGCAACGAAGTCGCAAACCGACATCGATGTGCTTGCAGCAGATAAAACAAACAGATAGTCATCGGAGAATGCAAATACCGCACGAGCTTCAACGTGTCAGAGGTAGTTGAGAGCCTCAAGAAGAAGAGTGGACTGGTAAAGGGCTACGACACCTGCGGCTTTTATATCTTTTCGCGCTATCGAATCGAAGAGAATGTTGCCTCTGTTCATCCGGATGTTCACTTTGTCTCGCTCGAAAACTTTTAATTTTGCTGCAACTCCGCTTCACGGCGGGGCATAGCCCAAGCCCCCCTGTCGTTTACTCCCCGGTGAGCAGATCCCGCTCCCGGACAAACTCTTGTATGTCGAGAGCGATTGAGCGCGCTCTACTCTCCGCAATTCCGGCACCGACGCCTATGGTGCAGAGATCAGCCAGGGAAACATCCTTGCCCTTTCCATTCACCGTGGTGGCGTGCTCTCCGTACATGCCCGGGTTTGTGGTGAGATCGTAGGCAGGCGCCAGCCGCCACGCTGAGTTTTCCTCATCGTAGAGGTACGAGAAGTTCTTGGAATGATCGTCCCTGTTGCCGATGAACACGTTGAAGCACATGAGGCGGTAGAGCAGCTCGACGTCTGCGGCGTTATCGGTGATGCGCCAGGTCAGCTGCATAAGTGTGCGGTAGTCGAGGTTTGGTATGCGATGCGAGGTTTCAAGTATTCAAAGGCGAGCGTCCCATCCTCCGTCATGGCAAGTGTTCCAATCTGCTCGCCGTGCATGAGAACGCGCACGCGCTCGATGCTGTTGAGTGCCTGGGATAGCTGCGTGCGAGAAGACGGGCTGCTAGGATCGTTCATGCGCTTTCCGTTCCCTGATTACCTCATCGATTGAGGCATAGCTCTTTCGGGAGAAGAGGGTATCGAAGTCGTCCTCGCAGCCCAGCGCAAAGGCGATACACACAAGAGAAAACAGCGAGATGCGATGCGTTTGCTCGAAGCGCTTAAGCGAGCCTAGGCTAACCCCTGCTTTGGCGGCAAGATCCGCCTGTGTGAGACCCTGTTCTTTGCGGCGCGCAACCATGCGCTCGGCAATCCCCGCGAGCACGTCTCCCGGCAGCTGTTGTTCAAGCGATATCATGACTCATATTTTAGCTAAATTGGGGCAAATAATCACAAAATAGCTCATATAAGCGCCTTTTTTCATACTATACCGCAAAACATGAGCCATCAGATTGCCAAGAAAGTTGAACGGAATACGCGTTCAACCGATCCAGCCATACCCACGCGCTTCAAACAGTAAATAGCCTTCTTGTGCGCCTTGACTTTAGGAATTTTGCGAGCTACCGTCAGACCCTCCATCATGTTTCCCAGTACCGTACGATTGCGAAACAGGTTGTAGTCCTGAAAAACGAATGCGGTTTTGCGACGCACCCCGGCAATTTGCCGGACAGCTTTGGCATTGGCTTTTCACGAACCCCTACGAGACAAATATGAGATCCTGTATGCCAAGTAGCTGGTTTTTAGCTTTGAAGTGAGCTTTATTGACTTAGAGTAAGCTCCAAGTGCTTCAATAAAAAAGAAAGATGAGCTACAAGGAGCATGGTATGAAAATTGCAGAAGTGAGCAAACGCTACGATATTTCCAGCGACACCTTGCGCTATTACGAGCGCGTAGGTCTTTTGCGACCGGTGCCACGCATGCCTAATGGCGTGCGCAACTATGAAGAAGCCGACTGTCAGCGCATAGAATTTGTGAAATGCATGCGAAAGGCCGGGGTTTCTATAGAAGCCCTCATCGAATACTTGCGCCTTTTTGAAGAGGGCGATTCAAGCATTGAGCAGCGCAAGGCTATATTGGAAGAACAATACAACCTGATACAACAACGTATAGCTGCCATGCAGGAGGGCCTTGATAGGCTCGCAGGCAAGATTGCCACCTACGACACAAGCATGCTTAGTGCGGAGAGACGCATGCGCCAGGCCGAAGAAGCAAGGCAGGGCTAGAGCGGCTCAACACTGGAGGTATGGATCTCCGCATGGCCTTTCCAAGCACCTTAAGCTTCTCGATAACGCAGCCTCAAATACATGGTTGATTCGCCCGTGAGGTCAATCTAAATTTGTGCAACAGCTGCTGCACAATTCCCTGGGGTCATATCACGATGCTTCTTGGCTTAGTCGGACACTGCCCCCCAGACCACTCGAACACTACCGCTCAGGTCGCTCGGACCGCTCGGACACTACCCCCTACCCTCTCCTTAGCCTG
>CAYSMG010000195.1:0-2581 GCA_964432045.1 uncultured Eggerthellaceae bacterium | reverse complement strand
TATTCATTGGGATAATGTGCCTTTAAGTAGGCTGTGCGCATAACCAAGATGGCATAGGCTGCTGAATGCGACTTATTAAAGGCATACTTCGCAAATTTCTCTGCGTCGTTCCAGATGGCCTTTGCGATCTCAAGCGAAAAGCCATTATCAACCGCACCCGTATTCCAGTCTTCCTGTAGCTGACGCATAGCGTCTATCATCTTTTTACCCATGGCCTTACGCAGCTTATCAGCCTTACCTGCAGAAAAACCGCACATTGCCATAGAGATCTGCATGATCTGCTCTTGATAGACTATGGTGCCATAGGTCTCTTCCAGAAGGGGACGCAGACGATCATCGTAATAGTGAATAGGTACTTCGCCCCTTGCCACCTTTACGTAGTCATCCACCATGCCCGACTCTAAAGGACCAGGACGGTTAAGAGCAATGGAAGCAACAATGTCAGCAAAGCGGCGGGGCGGCAGGCGCCTAAACAGACTGACATACAGGGCACTTTCCACCTGGAAGAGGCCGTCCATATTGCCCGTCCGCATCAATTCGAAGGCTCCTTCATCGTCAATAGGAATGTCTTCAGGTGCAAGTTGAATACCGTAGCGCTTCTTGATGTTGCGGCAGGCGCGCGAGAGCACGCCTAAGGTCCGCAGGCCCAAAAAGTCCATCTTCAGCAGGCCTAGATCAGGTGTGTAGTGGCCGTCATATTGGGTAATGATGCCACCACCTTTGGTATCGCGCTTTACCGGCACATGATCATCCATGGGGTCGCGACAAATAATGGTGGCGCAGGCATGCACGCCCTCTCCTCGCACAAAACCCTCAATGGACTTAGCGGCATCGATGACCGCACGCACATCTTCTTCGGTTTCGTAGGCCTTTCGTAAGTCAGGGTTTTTCTCAATTGCAGCATCAATGGTAATACCCAGCTCATCCCCAATCATCTTGGTGATACGATCCCCTGTGCTATAGGGATAATCCAGTACACGAGCTGCATCGCGCACGGCATTTTTGGCCTGTAGTTTGCCGAAGGTAATAACGCCGGTCACATGATCTTCACCATAGACCTGACGAATATGTTCAATTACCTCACCACGACGCTCATCCTCGAAGTCAACGTCAATATCGGGCATTTCCACACGTTCAGGCGAGAGAAAGCGTTCGAACAAAAGACCATTGCTAAGAGGTTCAAGGTCGGTAATCTTCATGGCATAAGCCACAATAGAACCGGCTGCCGAACCACGCCCTGGCCCTACACCAATACCCTGACTCCGTGCCCATTCGATATATTCCTGCACAATAAGAAAGTAGGCCGGAAAACCCTGCTGGATAATGACACTCATCTCGTAATCAGCACGCTCACGCGCATCGCTAGGCACCGGGTCACCATAGCGCTCTATGAGGCCTTCATTAACCCGCTTACGAAACCAGCTTTCCTCAGTTTCCCCCTCGGGCAAGGGAAAGCGCGGCAAAATAGAATCGCGCTCAAGTACAACCTCGCACTTCTCGGCCAGCCGCACCGTTTCATCGCATGCCTCGGGAAAATCGCGCAGGGCCTCGCGCATTTCCTCTTCGGTCTTCATATAGAACTGATCATTCGCAAAGCGCATGCGATTGGTGTCGTTTACGGCCGATCCCGTACCAATGCACAGCATAATGTCTTGAGCCCGGGCATCATCCTTTGTGAGGTAATGAAAGTCATTGGTGGCAATAGTTTTAAGCCCTGTCGCCTGTGCTATCTGAGTTAACTGGTGATTGAGTTCGGTTTGAGTAAGGCCACCGTCGGTGCGCAATCCCTGATTTTGCAGTTCGATATAAAAATCACCCTCATCAAAGCAGGAGGCAAATTTGCGTGCCCACACAAGTGCATCATCAAACTGGCGATTGTCTAAAAGCTTAGGAATGATGCCCGCAATACAGGCTGATGAACCAATAAGTCCATGGCCGTATTCTTGCAACATACTGAAGGTAGTACGTGGTTTGTAGTAGAAATTATCCACATGTGACTTACTTACCAGCTTCACCAGATTGTGATAGCCCTCATTGGTTTTAGCCAGAAGCAATAAGTGATACAGGTGTGGCTTGCCGTCCTTTTTAAGCTCTTCATCAGTGGTGAAGTAGACCTCGCAGCCATAGATAGGCTTGACCTTTTTGCCCGTTTCCTTTTCTACTGCAGCACAGGCATCGCAAAGCTCAGGTACCCCCGACATCACACCGTGGTCGGTAATAGCCACTGCCGGCATGTCAAGCTCAGCGGCGCGACGGACCATGTCTTTTATATGTGTTGCTCCGTCTAGCAAAGAATACTCAGTGTGATTATGCAGATGAACAAACGCCATTGACCATGCCTCCAGTCCTTTTGCTGCTATGCTCCCAGCTCTCTTTTAACCCCGCCATCATAGCAGCAAAAACGCCGCTTAAGACAAATCTCAGCCATTAAACTAAAGGGGCTTTTCAAGCTCTAGAAAGCACTCTGTACCACGGAAAGTTAGAAGCCCAAAACAGAGAAGGGCCAAAGAAAGGAATACAAAAACCCTACAAAAATCCAACAGCTTGTTTAATTTTGTTGATTCATTTCGAACACCTTGTT
>CAYSMG010000194.1:0-2589 GCA_964432045.1 uncultured Eggerthellaceae bacterium | reverse complement strand
GGGGTGTCTGAAGGTGGCGCGTCCTTAGAGGATGAGGTCTTACAGGGGCGAATTCTTGATGCCATAGAAGCGGCGCAGGAGGCATCTTTCGCACGCGCACCGCGCAAGGCACATGATGAGAAATTGGCAGAGCGGGTAAAGCTTGTCAGCGCTGCTCAGACGGATGCTCAGGAGGCAGCAGAGCGCGGCAGTCTTCGCAGGAAGCTTATCGTGTGGGCGGTCATCCTTGTGGTGCTGTCCTTTATCTCGCTTGGCTTTCTGGGTGCCGCGGGGACCGCTGAGTTGCGCTATGCGGTCTTCGGTCCCTTGGACGTGGCGCGAACCTTGTGGGCGCATGTGTATAACTTCTTGGCGGAGATAACGCACCTATTCCCTATTGACTACTCCATGGAAAACGATCATTACTACTGGGAACTCCCCGATAGGGCGGGCGTGATTATCATCACCCTCATCTGTGCGGTGCTGCTGAGTATCTCAGGCATGCTCTATCAGAATGTGTTTAAAAACCCCATTGCCGGCCCTGGAATGCTTGGAGTGTCAAGTGGCGTGAGCCTGGGGATGATGCTTGTTGTGTATTTGTACGGTAGCGAGGCTTCGCTTGCGATAACCCAGCGCTACATATTTTGCTACGGGCTGGGCGCTGCGGTGCTTCTGTTCGTGTTTTTGATCGGGTGGAAGCTATCCGGGAAGGGCAGGCCCTTTGACATCATGACCATGCTTTTGTTTGGCATGATCTTCTCGCAGCTTGTTGGCTTTATTACTCAGTATTACACGCTCTTTGTCATGGACCCCGACGTCTATCAGATATATGTCTCTATTTCCCAGATGCTGGTGGTGGACACCTCTTTCATCTCGTGGGTGTGTCTTATTGTCGCCTCTGTTATCTCTCTTGTGCCCGTCATTCTGCTGAGGTTCAGGTTAAACGCGCTTGTATTTGATGACGACCAGGCGAGGCTGTGGGGCGTGAACCTGACGGTACTGCGGGCGATTGCCCTGCTTTGCGGGGCAATCATGATCCTTGCGGCGCAGATACACATCGGTGCTGTGGCCATGGTGTCTCTTATTGTGCCCTTCCTCTCGCGCAGCTGGTTCGGGGTTGAGGCCAGAAAGCAGCTTATCGGCAATATCTGCATAAGCACCATTTTGATGCTCGTGTGCAGGGACGCTGTTGACCTAATTCCCTTTGTTGGCGATGGCATCGGAATTGGAAGCGCTGTGTCAGTAATTGCGTTGCCGCTATTCATTTTGATAATGGCGCGCGGAATGAAAGGATGGAACTGATGAGGCTGACCTTGCGGGACGTTTCCGTCGGGTTCGACGCGAACGCGCCGCTCCAGAAAAACGTGAAGATTGAGGTGGCAAGCGGGGAGGTGTGCTGCATCCTTGGACCGAATGGGTGCGGCAAGTCCACGCTTGTAAAGGCGATTGTCACAGGCGAGACCCTGCTGAGTGGATCGATTACCGTGGACGGGGATGATGTGACCAAATGGAGTGCTGCACGCATAGGCGCGATTATGGCCTATGTGGAGCAGCGTCACGAGAGGACTTTTAACTACACCGTGCGCGAGGTGGTGATGCTTGGGCGAACCTCAAAGCTGCAGGGTTTGTTTGGCACGCCTACTGCTGATGACATGAACATTGTTGACAACGCGCTTTATGAAATGGGCATATACGACCTTCGAAACGAGTCGTATATGGACATTTCAGGCGGCGAGCTGCAGATGGTCATGTTTGCCATGGCTATTGCACAAGAGCCCGAGCTGTTGATTCTGGATGAACCCACGGCTGCACTTGATTACGGCAATGCGGTGAGGGTTATCGAGAAGGTCAGAAAGCTTGCCCGCATGGGGTATGCGGTAATCATGATCACCCACAACCCGGATCACGCCTTTATGACAGGCGCAAACGTGGCGCTGCTGATGCGCGCAGCACCCATGAGGTTTGGAACGGCCGAGCAGATCATCACACAGGAAAACATCAAGAGGGCCTACGGGATCAATGTCAGGCTCGTGGCCTTCACGCATAAGAACGGAACCCCAATGCGCACATGCGCGCCCGAGTTTGAGGAGGATTAATGCAAAGGGAAGATATTGTGACAACGGAAGGCGGCAACTTGGGAAGCGAAGAGCTCTCCCGTGCCCAGCAGCAAATGGAGGCCATCGTTGACAACGTGGAAACGGTCATCGTTGGTAAGCGCGAGGCAATCGAGCTTGTGCTCATGACGCTTGTGGCCAAGGGGCACGTTTTGATTGAGGACATGCCGGGCACGGGCAAGACCTCGCTGGTCACCGCGCTGGCAAAGTCGATCGACTGCACCTTTAGCCGCATTCAGTTCAATCCCGACCTCAATCCTTCTGACATCACGGGGTTTAATATCTACAACCAAAAGACACAGGAGTTCGAGTTCCGTCACGGCTCCATCATGAAAAACCTTGTTCTTGCTGATGAGGTAAACCGCACCAGCGCCAAGACGCAGTCAGCAATGCTGGAGGCTATGGAAGAGCGGCAGGTCACCGTTGATGGGGTCACCTACCCCATGGCAGAGCCGTTCATGGTGTTGGCCACCCAAAACCCTATTGAGCAGTACGG
>CAYSMG010000193.1:0-2590 GCA_964432045.1 uncultured Eggerthellaceae bacterium | reverse complement strand
CCAGTGCGGTGAGATCGATAACTCCGTTGATAAAGGTAGAGAAGCGGTCGAAAAGGGAAAGGCTGTTCAGAATCTCGGGAAGGAGGTTCTCTAAGGCCGTACTATTAAACACAAAGGTGGCAATCAGTACGATTTCAAGTACAACGCCCAGCGCAACCGAAAAGAGACCATTTTTGGTAAGGGCGCATAGCCCCAAAACGCAGAGCACGATGACTAAGGTCAACAGAATGCAGGTACCCGCAGAATCCGAAGGAGCAAAACTTGCAATGGTCGAGAGAAAGTAGTCGGCCAGGACAAGAACAAAGCACACAACGGCGGCGGTAACCTGGCTTTCGCAAAGGCTTGAGGCGAACATACCAAGAGCGGTAAGCGCCGCTCCCATCAGGAAAAAGGCCAGAATTGAGGCATAGGCATTTGGCAGGTACACCTCGCCGAAAAGGCTGAGAATAATGGGATAGGTGCACGATATGAGCATGGGAATGGCCAAGACGGCAAGCATGGAAAGATACTTACCCCAAGCGATTTTTGCTGAAGAGAGGGGCAGCGAATAGAGCAGCTGGTCTGTGCGCTGGTGACGCTCTTCAGCGAAGCTGCGCATGGTAAGAAGCGGCACGGCGATAAGGTAGACAAAGGTGAGGGAATACAAGACGTATTCAAAGTTGCCGTAGCCATAGTTGAGGTTGTACATCATCATGAAAAAGCCGATGAAGGCCAGCATAAAGGCGATAAAGACCCAGCCGGTCATGGTGTAGAACTGGGATTTAAATTCCCGTAAGAAGATGGCTAGCATTTTGCCTCCTTATCCCGAGACCCGCCTTGGTCGGAAGGCTTGCTATCGTTGGTGTTGGCGGCAGTGTTGTTGCCGAGGTCTGTGCTTGAGTCTGCGTCGAGGTTTTCACCGAGGTCTGTGCCTGTATTGGCGTCGGTGTCGGTGTCGGCGTCGGCGTTTTTGTCAGTATCAGCGTCTTCGCCACCGCTCTCTTCTCCGGTTGTGTTGCTAAGGGAAGAGGTTTGTCTGTCAAAGTGGTGATGCGCAGAGGGACCTTCTTCGGTGAGCTCGACAAAGATATCTTCAAGTGAAGCCTGTTTGGTTGACATTTCAAGAATGCTAATGTTTGCGCTGGCAAAGGCTTTGAAGAGATCCTCTCGGATGTCAGCGTTTCCTTGGGCGGTAACGGTGAAGGAGCAGGTGTCGGGGGCATCGGCGGTATCGGCAGTATCGGCAGCGCTGCTTGTGTTGGCTGCGTCAGAAGTATCGGCGGCATCAGAGGCGCCGGCCGTACTGGTCGCGCCAAGAGTACTGTCGTCAGAAGCGCTGTCTGCAGCTGAAACATCAGGCTCATCAAATAAGACCGCCAGACTTTCATCAGAGGTGCTTTCCTCTTCGGCATCCTCCAAAACCTGCGCTACATTTGGAACTTGCGAGACAATCTCAAGGGCACGGTTCGGGCTGGTGCGCACGATCATTTGAGTAATGCGCCCGCCGGCCAACTGGCGTTCAAGGGCCTCGGGGGTGTCATTTGCCACCACCTTGCCGTGCGAGATTATAACGATGTGGTCACATAAAGCGCGGATTTCTTGCAGTATATGGCTGCTTATTACTACGGTGCGCTCGTGCGCCAAGTGACGAATAAGGTCGCGGATTTCGATGATCTGAATAGGATCAAGACCAACGGTCGGTTCGTCTAAGATAATGGTTTGAGGGTTTCCGATAAGTGCCTGGGCTATACCCACGCGCTGTTTATAGCCTTTGGATAGGTTTTTAATCAGGCGGTCTTCCACCTGTGTTAAGCCGCAGGCTGCCGATGAGGCCACTGCTCCGGCCTCGGCCTCCTTGTGGCTTAGGCCCTTTGCGCGCGCAACGAAGAGCAGGTATTCCCATACGGTCATGTCAAGATAAAGCGGCGGCTGCTCGGGCAGGTAGCCTATGGTGGGTTTTACCGCTTTCATGTCGGCATATATTTCTAATCCGTCATAGCGCACTTCGCCCTCAGTGGCAGCCAAACAGCCTGTCATGATGTTCATAGTGGTGGATTTTCCGGCTCCGTTTGGGCCAAGCAAGCCGCAAATCGACCCAGTTTCCACCGTGAATGAGACGTCATCTAAGGCCGTGGTTCCGCTGTAGCGTTTGCGCAGATGCTGAACTTCTATCATGCGCTTCCTTCCTATCGGCGGGTTTCAATCGCTGAATTGACCGGCATTCTTATTGCTTTGCCAGTGCTTTTGTCGCTACGGCACACTAATGCAAAGAGCAAGCCTAGGAAGCGTTCCTGAAAGAACCCTGAAAAGAAAGCTTTCAGGGAAAGATTGCCTTTAATTATTCACAAGTGAGTGTAGGGATGAAGGATTTGGGTCCGAGTCCCTCTACGGAGCCGAAACAAAAACGGCAACGGAAGTAATCCGTTGCCGAAAGATCTTCTGGAGCGGGTGACGGGACTCGAACCCGCGAATGAAAGCTTGGGAAGCTTTTGCCTTACCACTTGGCCACACCCGCAAATCAGCGAAAGACAGTATAGCTTATCGCGCAGCTTTGTCATCGGAAATCCTCCTTAAGGCCATGCTTTCCTCCGCCGTCCACGAGTCTTGGGAC
>CAYSMG010000192.1:0-2596 GCA_964432045.1 uncultured Eggerthellaceae bacterium | reverse complement strand
CTAGACCGAAAGCGACAAGCCCCCAAGCCCTTCATCCTGCGGAAGACCAAAGACAATGTTTGCGCACTGCACCGCCTGGGCAGCTGCCCCCTTACCCAGGTTATCAATGGCACATACCGCAACCAGAGCATGGGCAGGTTCGGATAAGGCCAGGCCAATATGAGCGCGATTGGTCCCCGCCACCGATGAGGTGCGCGGCATAAGACCCGCATCTAAGACATTCACGAAGGGGCTTGCTACATAAGTTTCGCGATAGAGCTGGATATAAACCTCGATATCAGTGGGGACATCGTCTCTTAAGGGCAGGCTTACCGTCGACAAAAGCCCTCGTCCCAAGGGAGCCAAATGCGGAGTGAAGATCACCCGCCCTGACAGGTTAAGGATCTGCTCAATTTCGGGAGTGTGACGATGAGTCCCAACCCCATAGGCTTCCACATTAGCATCAGCAAAGCAAAAATGCGTGCGTGTAGTGGTCTTCTTGCCCGCACCTGTCACGCCTGAAATAGCGTTGATAACCACGGGTGCTTCAGCAGCTAAGTACCCGGCCCTCACCGCTGGAGCCGCCGCCAAAGAGCTTGCAGTGGGATAACAGCCCGCACAGGCCACAAGAGCAGGCCTTCCCTCGCGCAGTCCTTCTGCCACCCGAGCTAATTCCTCGCCGCAAAGTTCAGGCAGGCCGAAGGCCGCCTGGGCCAAAAGTTCCGGCTGGGTATGAGGGGTTTTGTACCACTTTTCATACACCTGCACATCTTTCAGTCGAAAATCGGCAGAAAGGTCTATTACGGTAATGCCCCGCTGGATAAAACTAGGAGCAGCCTTAAGAGCCGCGGTGTGTGGCACTGCCAAAAACACTAGCTCGCAGTTGAAAATCTGCGGATCTTCATGCGGCAAAAAGCAAAGATCCGATACTCCCTCGAAGGCCGGATATGCCTGAGACAGAGGCACACCCGCCAACTCATCAGAGGTAAGAGCACACAAATCAAAGTGCGGATGGGCTAAAAGTAGGCGCACGGCTTCAACACCAGCAAAGCCCGCAGCACCCACAACCCCTGCTTTTATACTCATTAGCCTTCGTGCTCCTTTACCGTGTTCTCATTAAGTGTGTGGCGGTAGGTAGGCACAAGCTCTTCCAGCATGCGCACCGCTTCTTCATCGGTAAGCTCTAGCGCATGTTCCAACACATCAAGCTTGGCTGCCACCTCGTCATAACTTATACCTTGACCAGCCGATACTAAGATTGACTGATTAGTGGTGGGAAGAGTGCTTTCCTCGTCCATCAAAAGCTCTTCGTACATTTTTTCGCCAGGACGCAAACCCGAAAAGACAATTTTAATATCCACATCGGGAGTAAGCCCCTGTAGCCGAATAAGCCCCTTGGCAAGATCGACAATCTTGACCGGCTCACCCATGTCAAGGATAAAAATTTCCCCTCCGCGCGCCATACCTCCAGCCTGAATAACCAAACGCGAGGCTTCAGGGATAGTCATGAAGTAGCGTTCAATGTCGGGATGGGTCACCGTAACCGGACCACCAGCGGCAATTTGGCGCTGAAATACCGGGATGACGCTGCCATTTGAGCCCAGCACATTCCCAAAACGCACTGCCGTAAAAATGGTTTTAGAGGTTCGGGCGTAGTACTGGATAATCATTTCACCCATGCGCTTGGTGGCACCCATGACACTGGTGGGATTTACCGCTTTATCGGTTGAGATGAAGATAAACCTATCGCAGCCATAGGTATCGGCCGCACGCACTGCATTAAGCGTGCCCAAGACATTGTTGTGTACCGCCTCACGCGGACAGGCCTCCATAAGTGGCACGTGCTTGTGCGCAGCCGCATGAAAGACCACCGTCGGACGGTATTTCTTAAAGACATCATCAAGACGACGCGCATCGCAGACGCTACCAATTTCCACCTGAATGTCGATATCGTCATACTGGCGCAAGAGCTCATTGCGCAGCAGGTAGGCATCGTTTTCGTACACATCGAAGATCACGATGCGCGCCGGAGCCACCTGGCACAACTGACGCGCCAGCTCGCTGCCAATAGAGCCACCCCCGCCGGTTATCAGCACGCATTCGCCGGCAATATAACCCGAAACCGCACGGATGTTCAGCACAATTTCCTCGCGCCCCAAAAGGTCAGCTACATCGATATCACGAAGGCTAACATCGCCCACCTCTTCAAGAGAAAACTCGCGAATATTGGGGAGAGTGCGCAGCCTGCAATCGGTCTTGGTGCATTCACCATAATTGTTGTACAACTTAAAAAGAGTCAGAAACGCCACATTGAAAACAGCGAGGATACCCAGCACAAAGAAAATTTCGCTGTTGACGAATATCTGGTAATCGACATCAGTTAACACCGATGCCAGCCAATAGGCGACATAGGTCAAGCAAATACCGGGCAGTAAAAGTACTGCGATTCGTCTTGTCATATGAGCGTCCAAGCGCCTAAACCCCCGTGGGAAAACGTTTCAAATTATCAACTCGTAGCAAATGGGTCGCGGCCAAGGAGTTATTGTATACAAAGTGACTGATCGTTGCACAGAATGCAAGGAGAGGGGAAACCCGCCACATGAATAAAACAGGCGCG
>CAYSMG010000191.1:0-2605 GCA_964432045.1 uncultured Eggerthellaceae bacterium | reverse complement strand
TACGACGAGTTCCATACCGTGAAGCTCATCGTCGAAGCCATGGACGACACAGCCCGCCGAACCGTAGAAATCCGGGCCATCAAGGTCCGCACCAGGCACCTGATGAGGATGAACGTGTTGAAGCTCTCCGGGAAGCAGCTGAAGGCGCTGGAACGTTACATCGAGGACTACCGCGCTGGCTAAGGACTACAGATTCAAGAACGTGTTCTCGGACATTTACAGGCAGTACGACAAGGAGTCGGCATAGAAGGTTCTGAACCTCTAGTACCACGACGCCCAGGCGTTCGGTACCCAGGCGATGAGGACCGTGTCCGAGAGCATATACTCACGCTGGGAGTGGATCCTCACGTGGTACGACAAGAACATCAACAACGGCTTCGCCGAAGCCGTTAACAACATACAGACCACCCGCAGGATAGCCAGAGGGTTCATGAACATCTACTACTTCATCACCATGGTTTACCTTTGCAACGGCAGGCTGGAAATCTCTTTCAACTGAGGTAGTGGCTATTTCAATCGTCAAACAGGCGCTTGGTTTCAGGATGCGGAGCATCCTTCAGCCAAGCGCAACATTCCTACAACAATTATGGTTTGCCTAGTTTGGTCTAAGTTCCTGAGCTCACCTTTTCGACCCTGAATCATATAGAGCCTCGTACCATTCGTAGCGGCATGCCTCCTCCTCGTTGTACGCAACGACAGGGCGAGAAGCATAATCGCGGGTTGCCACGACGGTGATTATCATGTCTTCGGTCTGGGTGACGTGGAGCTATCTGGGCGAGCCCCAGACATTCATCTTCCACGACGGGATCTTATGCCTCTTCATGTTCATGCGGGGGTCATCCTGGGCCTCGTCATTACATGCCCAGGAATCAAGCACAAAAAGTACATAACATCCGTCCTCGGGCTGATACAACTATGCATATCCCTGTACTTCGAGTTCGTCCTCAAGGAAGGCACGGAGGTGGAGAGAGCAATGTACATAGGCAATCTGTCCATGATAATGGTGCTCATAATGGGTGTGATTGCTAGCCCGATCTGCATCCACACGGTCGGGTACATACGCGACTTTCAGGAGCACCATAAAGACGAAAAGGACAGGAGGCCCTGGTTCTTTCTCTTCCTATTCACTTTCCTGAGCACCATGTTCGGGATTGTCCTGTCCAACGACTTGGTGTGGACGTTCTTCTCTGAGAGATCATAACCTTGCGCTCTTTCGCGCTGATCGGGTTCACGAAAACCCAGGAGGCCGTTAATAACTCTTTCGGGCAACTGATGTTCAACCTTGTTAGAAGCATAATGCTTCCTGGTCGCGTTCATGGTGCTCGCAGCCCAGTACGGGTACCTGGACATGGAGAGCCTGCTGGCCGGGAACACCGGCAAGTACATGGTCTTGCTGGTCGTCGCTCTCCTGGTGGTAGCCTGTATGGTGGAAACAACGCAGATACCTGTCCACACGTAGCTGCTGGGCACCATGGTCACACCGATCCTCACGTTCATCCCGCTGCACTCATCCACGATGGTCAAGGCAGGGGTATTCATGCTGCTGAAGCTGTCCCCACTGATGCTCACCGACGGCAACCCCGACCTGACCGGCTATATAGTCATGACGATCGGGGGCGTAATTTCTTGCTGGTGTCCATGACCGCCATATTACAGACCAACGCCAAGCGCGTTCTGGCGTACTCCACCATAGCCAACCTGGGCCTGATCGTGGCATGCGCGGACATCAGGATGCCGGAGGCTGTGTGGGCCGGCATGATGCTGATCATATTTCACGCCATCACTAAGTCCATGCTGTTCCCCTGTGTGAGAACTGCGGAGCACCACATCGGGAGTATGGACATCGAGGACGTAGACGAGCTGTCACAAAGATGCCCAGACTGGCGATCATAATGATCGTGGGCATCACAGCCATGTTCCTGGCCCCCTTCGGTATGCTCGTATCTAAGCGGGTCGCCTTGACGTCGTTCGTTGACAGCAGGTACATTGTGATCATCGCCCGCTTGGTGTTCGGCAGCACAATGACGTCGTTCTACTGAACCAAATGGATGGACAAGCTAGCTGCGGTCATCGCCAGGGGTGAGAAGTACGAGGACACTGTCCACCCCCAAGAATAGTTCGCGTTCAGTGTGCTCGTGGCGCTGGCAGTTCTGGTGGTCATCGGCTACCCCTTGATATCCGAGCATATCGCAGTGCCTTGATCGAAGGTGCTTTCGGGGTGTTCCACGAGAGCATGGTTCCGCTGCTGAAGACCAGCAACGTGTTCATCCCGATCGTCATGCTGGCCGCCTTGATTCTTATCTCTATGCCGTTCTTCGACGGACCAACGGAGGATCGCCTCCAACTACCTGTCTGGGGTGGTGATCGACAACAACATCTATACCGGGCCATGGGGGCCACCGTGGACGTCACCCTCCGCAACTGGTACATGGAAGGATGGTTCAGCGAGAAGAGAATCGTACACATCGACAAGGCCGTCACCCTCGTAGTGGTCGTAACGCTGGTTGCCGCGATCACAGGAGATGTGCTATGAGCGACATCTGGTGGACCGCCATCGCCCTGGCTTATCTGGTACTGGCCCCCGTTACGGGATGCGTCCTTGCAG
>CAYSMG010000190.1:0-2616 GCA_964432045.1 uncultured Eggerthellaceae bacterium | reverse complement strand
CGAGGACGTTTAAATCATGAGTCAATTCACGAATGAGTGCTGCATGCATACCGCTACCTGTGGCGAGCTTCGTCGCAGCGACATAGACCGCGAGGTAGTATTAACTGGCTGGGCCTGGCATACCCGTGACCACGGTGGCCTGATTTTTATCGACCTGCGTGACCGCAGTGGTTACACCCAGGTAGTGGTGGACCCCGACTGTGTAAGTACAGAAGAATTTGCCATAGCCGAACATTTGGGGCGTGAATACGTGCTAAAGGCAGCCGGTAAGGTGCGCTATCGTGGCGATGAGGGAGTCAATCCCAATATGGCAACCGGAGAAATTGAGCTTTTGTGCAGCAAACTTGAGCTGCTTAACACCTCACTTACGCCGCCTTTCGCCATAGAGGATGGCATTGGAACCGATGAAACCATGCGTATGAAGTGGCGCTATCTTGATATTCGTCGGCCTGAAATGATGGCAAACCTTCTTTTGCGCCATAAGGTAAGTGCTGCGATGCGCAAGGCCTTAAACGAGCGCGATTTTATTGAAGTTGAAACGCCTATTCTGGCAAATTCCACCCCCGAAGGGGCGCGCGACTTCTTGGTTCCCAGCCGTCCTAACCCGGGACATTTTTATGCCCTGCCTCAAAGCCCCCAGCAGTTTAAGCAGATGCTTATGTGCGCAGGGGTCGAGCGCTACTATCAAATTGCACGCTGTTTTCGTGATGAGGACCTTCGCGCCGACCGGCAGCCTGAATTTACCCAGGTGGATATCGAAATGTCCTTTGTTGAGGGCGAAGATGTTATGGATATGATGGAAGGGGTAATGGCCGAAGTTTTGACAGAAATTGGCATTGAACATCCCTTCCCCTTGCAGCGCATGTCTTACGCTGAGGCCATGGAGCGATTTGGCTGTGACCGACCTGACATACGCTTTGGTATGGAGTTAGTAAACCTCACCGATATTGTGCGTGGTTGCGGTTTTGGTGTCTTTGCTAAGGCGGTTGAGGCTGGCGGGGTAGTAAAGGCTATCAATGCCAAGGGTGCTGGCGACTGGAGTCGCGGTGAAATTGATAAGTTGGCTGAAATTGCGGCGGCTAATGGCGCTAAGGGCATGGCCTGGATTGCCTATACCACCGATGGCAAAGAAAAAAGTCCCATCATAAAGTTTTTGGGTGATGAGATTCATGCTCGTATCAAAGAGGCGCTTGGGGTACAGCCAGGTGACCTAGTAATGTTTGCCGCCGATGAGGCAAAGATAGCCAATGCCGTCCTAGCGGCCTTGCGTCTGCATATGGCTGTGGCCCTTGATATTCCCCGAGAAGGTCATGCGCTTTTGTGGGTAGTGGATTTCCCGATGTTTCACTACGACGAAGACGAGGCTAAATACAGCGCTGAGCACCATCCCTTCACCATGCCGCGCACCGAAGATCTAAAAAAGATCGAAGAAGCACCACTTGAGATAGGAAGCCATAGCTACGACTTGGTTATGGATGGCTTTGAGATCGGTGGTGGCACCATTCGTGTTCATAACGCCGACCTACAGCGTCGTATCCTGCGTCGCTGCGGTCTAGGTGATGAGCAAATTGACGAGCGCTTTGGTCATCTTATTAACGCGCTCGAGCTTGGTGCACCCCCGCATGGTGGCATCGCTTTAGGCCTTGATCGTTTGGTGATGCTTTTGGCAAACAAAGATTCCATTCGCGATGTTATTGCCTTTCCTAAGACCAGTTCGGCAAGTGATCCTATGACGGGGGCGCCCTCTGAGGTAAGTGCTCGTCAGCTCAAAGAGGTAAGTCTGCGTTTGGCCTAAGATAAAAACACTAATTCTTTTCCTGAGCTTCCGCGGCCCTAGCTTTTTTCTTAGTGCCTAGGGCCGCCTTTACCGCGCCAATGATTGCGGGCGCCACCGATACTGCCACGATACTCAAGACAATCACTTCGAAGTGCTCTTGCACAAAGCTTATGCCACCAAAGAAAAAGCCTACTAAAACGAAGAGGCTTACCCAGGTGATCCCGCCTATAACATTAAAGAAGGTGAACTTGGCAAAGTTCATATGCCCTGTGCCTGCAATAAAGGGGGCAAAGGTGCGGAAAAAGGGCATGAAGCGTGTGATGACGATGGTAAGCCCACCATAGCGGTCAAAAAAGTGATCGAGCTTGGTTATACGTTCAGGGGTGAGTGCCTTTATCTTGCCCGAGTCGATAATGCGTTTACCAAAGGCGCGTGCAATCCAATAGTTCGAGGTATTGCCCAGAATTGCTGCCGTATAAAAGACCAAAAGGGTGGCAATAACATTAAGCCCGCCTCCGTCTGCCGAAAATACACCGGCGGCAAAGAGAAGCGAATCTCCTGGTAAAAAAGGGAAAAATACCAAACCCGTTTCAATGAAGACGATAAGCCACAAAGGCGTATAAACCCACACCGGACCTAATGCTATGATCCAGCCGGCAATAGCACCGCGCGGGTCAGATATGAGATTGAGAAGAAAATCAACGATTTCCATGAAAGAAAGTCCTTTGCTTGTTCTTTGCCGGGTTAGACCACAACCCAAACATGGAAGTATCCCGGATAGGCCGGGGCGCTCGTCAGCGGTCCCTTATGGCTGCTTCCTCCCGGACCTGACCAGGTTC
>CAYSMG010000189.1:0-2628 GCA_964432045.1 uncultured Eggerthellaceae bacterium | reverse complement strand
TGGCGTTATAGATAGTTCTATCGGAGGTTTTATCGCGTTCAGAGGCAAAGTAGACACCGGGGCTGCGCACCAGCTGCGAAACCACCACACGCTCGGTGCCGTTGATAATGAAGGTGCCGCGCGGGGTCATGAGCGGAAAATCGCCCATGAATACCTCTTGTTCTTTGATCTCGCCCGTTTCACGGTTGATGAAGCGAATTTCAACAAACAAGGGAGCCTGGTAGGAAACGTCTTTTTCCTTGCACTCATCAACACCATACTTCGGCTCGCCAAATTCATGCTTGCCAAATTCCACGCACATATCCTTGGTGGAATTTTCAATGGGGCTAAGGTCGCGAAATGCCTGTGCGACACCTTCGGTGGTAAACCACGCGAAAGAATCGATCTGGACGGATATGAGGTTGGGCATATCCATCACTTCAGGGATCTTCGCAAAGCTTTTGCGAGTCCGATAGAGGCTGGTTTGATCAGCGGTTTTTTCTTGGGCCACGAGGTCTTTCCTCCTTCGAGAGAGTCCGTGAATCTGCGAAAAAATGCAATCTGATAAGATACGACGTAAAAGTCAATTCGTCAAGAAAATTTTTTACGAACTATGGGATTATTGTAGAAATTTATGTGCTGAACAGGCGCAATAAGGAGAATTTGTCCGAGACTACGCAGAGGCTATGCAATGAGCTTAGCTGAGACTAAAATCCAATCCTGAAAAATTTAGCAGATAAAGATCATCGCGCTTTTGCGTTTGGCCTTCGTAGGCGCTGATGCAAAAGTACAAATTGAAGCGGAAGGTTTAGGGGGGTCTTTTATGGTACTTGGCATCACGCGCAAGCAACTTGCCATGGTAATAATACTTTTGGCTGGCGCCTTTCTTACCGTACTCAACGCAACACTTCTCACACCGGCGCTACCACACATTATGTCTGATACGGGAGTTTCATCTACGACAGTACAATGGCTTACCTCGGGCTATGCCTTAACCGAAGCGGTGGTCATTCCTCTTTCGGCCTTTATTATGGGGCGTGTTCCCACCCGTAAGATCTATATAGGTTGCTCTACGCTGTTCTGCGTGGGAAGCATCGTAGCCGCCTGCGCGGTCAACTTCCCCATGATTTTGCTGGGCCGCGTTATTCAGGCAGCAGCCACCGGCATCATTATGCCCATGGTGTCAAGCGTGGTGCTTTTGATCTTCCCCCGCGAAAAGCGCGGAAGCGCCATGGGTATTGTGGGTCTGCTTATTGGCTTTGCCCCTGCCATTGGCCCCACCCTTTCTGGTGTTTTGATAGACACCGTTGGCTGGCGTGCCATCTTTGCCATTGTGGCAAGCATTTCACTGCTCATCATTATTGTGTCAATCTTTGTCTTGCAAAACTATGGTTCCTTTAAACGCACCTCCTTCGACCCGCTTTCGGTTGTGCTTTCAACCTGTGGTCTTTTGAGTCTGCTCTATGGGCTTTCTAGCTTCAGTTCAGTCGAAAACCATCTGATTACCCTAGGACTGATGCTGCTAGGTATTGTCCTAGTAGGCCTGTATGCCCGCAGACAGCTAAGCATGGACGAGCCTATGCTGCGCATAGGTATTCTGAAGACGCACAATTACCGCACCGTAGTTATTACTGTCATGATTTTCCAGGCAGCCCTTATTGGTATGGAAACCATCATGCCTCTCTACATTCAAGGTGTTTTGGGTAAGCCTGCTACCGTCAGCGGCTTGACGCTTTTGCCCGGTGCTGCCATTGGTGCCATTACCGGCGTATTTGCTGGGCGTATTTTCGACCGTGTGGGGGTGCGTCCCCCCGTTCTCGTGGGTGCAGTAGTCATTAGCCTTGGAGCCATTGGCTTTTTCTCCCTGCAAGTGGACTCCCATATTATCCACGTAGCCTTGGTGTATACCATTATGGCCATTGGTATTCAGTTCACCATGACCCCCTTGAACACCTGGGGTATTAACTCACTACCCAATGATGCCGTACAGCACGCACAGGGCACCTCTAACACCCTAAACCAGGTGGCAGGTTCCTTTGGCACGGCAACCTTAGTATCTATTGCTTCTGCAGTATCGGCTTCGATGGTATCGCTTTCTGGCGTAGAGCAAACCTTTGCGGGCTACCATGCCTCCTTCTCGACTACGGCACTTTTGGCCTTTATAGCCGTTATCATCATCTTGGTCTTTGTGCGTGACCGCAAGAAAAAGACCGCTGCCAAAGGCTTAGCAGCCCAGGATGCTTCCATCTCTGCCAAATCCGGCACCTCCTCTGAGCTTTGTGTGCGTGATGTTATGAACCCCCAGGCAGCCAGCGTTCGTAGTGACGCGTCTATGAGCAGCGTTATTGAGCTTATGTCAACTACTGAAACCTCAGGTGTTTCGGTGATTGATGCTAAGGGGCGCTTAGTTGGCTATATCACCGATGGCGATATCATGCGCTACCTCTCACGCCAAGATCAAAACTATGTCAGTCCCTCAAGCAACCTCTATGCCTTCTTCCAAGACGACAGCAACTTCCGCGATAACCTTGAGACTCTGCGAGACAAAAAGGTTATGGACCTTGCCACCACACACGTTATTACCGTGGAGGCCGACCTTCCCCTTGATAAGGCCTGTGCTGTATTTACCAGCCGCAAGATCAAGAAGGC
>CAYSMG010000188.1:1515-2638 GCA_964432045.1 uncultured Eggerthellaceae bacterium | reverse complement strand
CAAGACTCCGGAGAAGATTTTTCGGTTTTAAGCGTGCCAGAATCAGCCGTGACCTCGTCGAATGATCTTGGGGATGCCGCCTCAACTGATGACCACATGCAATTGGTGGGCAGCTATGATTTGACCTATGGCAGCCTGCTTTGGGCCACCGGAGACGAAGTTGCCGCCTGTCTTTTACCAGGGGACACCGCAGATCCTCTCTGTCAAATAGGCATTTTATCGCTCAGTAGTGGCAGTGTGAACACTGTGCTTGAAAACGCCGTGGGCAATAGCGAGGGCTACCAGATATTCGATGTGCGCGCCAATTCCAATGGCCTGGTATGGGTAGAAGCCGACATTTTAGAAGACAGCTGGCGGGTATATTCTGCCAATTTCTCTGCCGATGGAAGCATTGAAAGCCCCACCCTTGCAGAGGAAGGTGGGGGCGATTGGGAAACACCCAGCATTGCCGTTGCGGGTTCACGCGCCTTCTGGCAGGTCATGCCCAAGGCCGACAGCGATTCATCCTCAGAGCCCTCGGTTTTGCGTGCCGTTTCTTTTGGTGGCACTAGCGTAAGCGATGTCTATACATCCTACGGACGTTTTGCCAGCCCGCCTTACGGCTCAAGTGACTCGCTTACCATCACGCCACGCCTTGACACCTCGGGAGTGTATTACCAACTGACCTGCCTTGATGCTGAAAGTGACGAAGTGCTAGACAGCATGATCCTACCCCGATCCATGTCGCCTCTGGAGGCGGGCTATGGATTGACGGGTTTTATGTTCTCCTTCGATGCCATCTATAGCTACGGCGATGGTATTGCGAATTTGGGCACCTACGCCCCCGCACAGGACGCTCGCCAGTCCGACTACAGCCAGGCTTCGTGGTTCCACTTCAGCCGCACGCCAACTGCCGCTCCGGCCTGGTGTGGTAACTACCTTATGGTGAAATCGACCACGGTAGTGTGCGGGGTAGATCTCAGCAGTAACACCTGGTTTTCACTGGGCAGCGTTAACGGCGCCGATGATTATGGCGATTACCTCGCTTCAACCGGAACAGGCCAGCGCATTGTTACCTATTCGAATATCGACTATACCTCGCTCACCGGCACAACAGAAAAGTGCTGCCGCGTGCGCGTATGGC
>CAYSMG010000188.1:0-1415 GCA_964432045.1 uncultured Eggerthellaceae bacterium | reverse complement strand
TCCTTGGTGTAGTTAATTACCTCGGCATAAGGCACCCGTACCATAATGATGGTCTCCCCCAAGTCGTTTGAGTCAGTACCAATAATACGACCTCGGCGGGTAGAAATATCACCCATTACCGCACCGGCATATTCCTCGGTCACAGCCACATCAAGGCTGGCCATAGGCTCCAAGATGATGGGATCGGCCTTTTCGCATGCTGCCCTAAAGCCAATGCGTGCAGCCGTTCTAAAAGCCATTTCATTCGAGTCAACCGAGTGATAGCTACCATCGTAGACCGTGCACTTAATGTCTACCATGGGATACCCCGCCAAAAAGCCCTCGGCCATGGCGTCTTGCACACCTCTATCGACTGCAGGGATAAGGCCACCTGGAATAGCGCCACCCTTAATAGCATCGATAAACTCATATCCAGCACCGGTATTAGGCTCAAGGCGAAGCCAGCAGTCACCAAACTGACCCGCACCTCCGGTCTGCTTCTTATGACGACCCTGAGCCTCGGCTGTCTTGCGAATGGTCTCGCGGTAAGGAATACGCACCGGCACCAGGCGCGTCTCAACGCCTGATTGATCCTTGCAGCGAGCCAGAACGGTTTCTACCTGAGCGTCGCCCATGGCCATAAGCACGGTTTGATGCGTTTCCTCGTTGCGATCAATACGCAGGGTTGGATCGTTTTCTGCGGCACGAGAAAGGAAGGTTCCCAGCTTGTCTTCGTCTTTCTTATTGACAGCCTCTATGGCCACCGGATACTGCGGCACCGGGGTCGGCATGGGGTCAATAGCAATTTCGCCGGTCTTAGAAAGGGTATCGCCGGTACGTGTTTCGCTCAGTTTTGGCACCACGATAATATCGCCGGCCTTGGCGCTTTTTACATCGGCGGTTTCCTTGCCCATCATCACATAGAGATGCCCCAGGCGCTCTTTTTTGCCAGTGCGTGCGTTAATAAGTTCCATACCAGGCTCTAACACGCCCGAAAATACCTTCAAGAAGCTCAAGCGACCCACAAAGGGATCAGAAAGGGTCTTAAAGACAAAGGCTGCGGGGCGTCCCGCCTCGTCAATGTTGACCGCCTGGCCTCCCGCCATAAACTTGCCGTGGTCGCGCGGCGAGGGGAAGTAGGTGGTAATGTCGTCCATAACCGCCTTGATGCCCTGTTCAATAATGGTTGAGCCCACAAAGACCGGGATAAACAGCTCTTGAGCGATGGCCTTATCAAGCAGGCTTTCCAGCTCTTCTTGGGTGAGCTGTTCATCGCCCTCAAGGTATTTCATCATAAGCTCGTCATCGGCCTCGGCCACCAGGTCACAAAGCTTCTCACGAGCCGCCTGGGCAGTGTCAAGATACTCTTCTGGAATATCTTCGATCCGCTCGGTATTCTCATTACCCTGGTCGAAGTAGCGAGCCTTCATTCGCAG
>CAYSMG010000187.1:0-2645 GCA_964432045.1 uncultured Eggerthellaceae bacterium | reverse complement strand
ACCGCGAGAAGCTCCAGGAGCGCTTGGCCAAGCTTTCCGGCGGCGTTGCCGTGCTGAAGGTTGGTGCTGCAACCGAATCCGAGCTGAAGGAAAAGAAGTCGCGTATTGAGGATGCACTGCAGGCTACTCGTGCTGCTGTGGAAGAGGGCATCGTAGCTGGTGGCGGCGTTGCTTTGGTTGATGCTCTGCCTGCACTTGATGCTGTTGAGTGCGCTGACAAGGATGAAGAGGTTGGTGTCAATATCATCCGCAAGGCACTTGAGGCTCCCATGCGTGCAATCGCTGAGAACGCTGGTTATGAAGGCTCGGTTGTAGTAGAACGCGTGAAGGGTCTTGAAAAGGGCGAGGGATTGAACTGCGCTACGGGTGAGTACGGCAAGATGATCCAGATGGGTGTAAATGACCCGGTGAAGGTGACTCGTACTGCTTTGCAGGCTGCTTCTTCGGTGGCTGCCTTGATCCTTATCACCGAGGCTACCATTAACGAGATCCCCAAAGATCCTGATCCGGCTGCTGCTGCAGCGGCTGCCGCAGCTGCTCAGGGCGGCGGGATGTACTAAGCCAAGCCCAAGGCAAGCTTGAACCAAGCCTAAGCAAAGCGCGGCTCATTTAAGCTAAGGCACCGGGGTGTTTCCTCTGCAGGATTTCTGCGGAGGGCACCCCGGTTTTTTTATTTTCTGATCGTGGTAAGGGGATGGGCTCTCCTTATAAGAAGAGGTGTATCCCAAGCCAAAGAACGACTTTTGCCAACATGTGCTAAAAGTGCCACACTCCTTGGCACAGGGGAGGTATGCGGTGAGGGGTGAACCTCCAAAGGCATCGTGCAGTCCCTTTCCTGTGTTGCATAGGCTTTGATCCCCTGATCATATGGGCTTTAATTCATATGTATTCCCTTTGTCAATATGCCGCCTGCCCCATAAATAAGTTGGATGTCTCAGCTAGAATACGCGCCTATGGAAGAGCTTGGAAATATTCTGATACACGCCTTTTCTCACTCCATTGAAGATGTGGCATACCTCATTCCCTTCCTGTTTATCACTTATGTGGCAATGGAGTGGCTTGAGCATCGTACAGCAGGAAAAACGCAAGAGGTCATTCAACATGCAGGCGCAGCAGGACCCATTGCAGGAGCCTTGCTAGGGGCGGTGCCGCAGTGCGGCTTTTCAGCAGCGGCTGCTACCTTATACGCTGGGCGTGTGGTGACTCTTGGTACGTTGTTTGCAGTCTTTTTGTCTACCTCCGATGAAATGCTGCCAATCTTTTTGGCAGAACAGGTGCCTCTTGAGACCATCGCCAAGATTCTTCTGGCTAAGATCCTCATTGGAATGGTGATGGGTTTTGTGGTGGATACGGTGCTGTGCCTTTCGCGCAAAGACAAGCAAAACCTGCGTATTCATGAGCTGTGCGAGCAGGATAAATGTCGCTGTGCCAACAATTGCTCTACCTGTGAGAAAAACCCTGAGTTGGTCTATCAGCACCATGACGACTGTCCGAGTGCTTGTACCCACGAACATCATGATCACGATCACGAGAATGATCATAATCATGGCTGGGGACCAATTCTCAAGAGCACCCTTATTCATACCGTACAGGTAGGTATCTTCGTCTTACTTATCACCTTGGTGCTTAATATGGCTTTAGAAGTGGTGGGCGAAGAAAGTCTTGCAGCCTTCCTGAGCGCTAACCCACTTGTGTCGGTTTTGGCCTCATCTTTGGTGGGTCTTGTGCCGAACTGTGCTGCCAGTGTGGTGATTGCGCAACTGTATATAGAAGGAATGCTGAGTGCTGGGGCAATGATGGGGGGCCTTTTGGTCTCGGCGGGCGTGGGCCTTTTGGTACTTTTGCGCTCCAATCGTCCGGTGAAACAAAGCGTTCTCATTGTCTGTCTAATGTATGTTATAGGCGTAGCTTGGGGCCTTGCTATCGACGCCTTGGGTGTGGCGTTTTAAGCCTGCTGATGGGCGGTGTCTTTCTTTCGCTATTGTATAATTTCCTCAAAGGGATAAGGTTCATCTAAGCCTTAGAAAGTCTCAGCAGCAGGAAGAAAGCGAGGGATACTCATGTGGTACAAGAAAGCCTTGGTGGCCTATGACGGTTCTCGAGCCTCACAGTCGGCGGTTGATCTTGCACTCGAGATGGCGCAAGAATCACCCGAAACCCAGTTTCTCTTTGCGCATGTGTTGAAGCTTTCTCCGATTCGCAGTGGTACAGGAATAGAGGCCATGTTTGTTGAAGAGGCGCAAAACACCTTGCTCGAATTAAAACACATGGTTGAATCTTTGGGCGATCGTGCCGAGGTTACTTTGCTGCGTAGTACTTCTCCTGCAGAAGTGCTTATCAAGGCCGCTCAGGAAGAGGGCTGTGATCTTATTGTGATGGGCAGCCGTGGACGTGGAGGAGTGAAGGGTTATCTGGGTAGCGTGAGCTATGCGGTGGTACAGGAGTCTCCTCTTGCTGTCCTTATCGCAAAGCGCTAACAGTTGTTAAGTTCTTAGGTGCCTAACTGGGTGAGCTCCAACTGACCCACAGCTGCTACCGGGGTGCTGGTTTTCTACCCACGTACGAACAAGATAGCAAAGACGACGATCAACCCGAGCACCACGCCTATGCCAAGGCCGAGAGGAAGGCGTCCGATGAGCATCCGT
>CAYSMG010000186.1:0-2650 GCA_964432045.1 uncultured Eggerthellaceae bacterium | reverse complement strand
TTTTGGCGAAGCGCGCAAGGCTCATCTGCGGCGAGATGAGCGAAGTATAGTCTGTACAGAGTGAATTTATAAGCTATAAATTCACTCTGTACAGACTAGGAGAGATGCCTCTCCTAGACGGGGATACGGCGTCCACTTGCATCTGGCGCTGCGAGTCCCACGGCGCCAGATGCGCCGAAGGCGGGGGCTTAGGCTTTTGTTCTAAAAGAGGCTGCAAAAGATTATTGACGCTACCGCTGTCTATCAACTAAACTAAGCACTTAGTTCTAACCACAAGTTAACACCCTTTAAACTTATTTGTACTTCATTCGCGCTTTTCCTTTAGTTAGACTAAAAACCGAAAAAAAATCACTTTTTGCAAGGAGAGAGAGCCTTGAATACAAAGAAATTTAACATATGTATCGTTGGCGGTGGAAGTACCTATACATTGGGATTTCTAAAGTCATTTGTCCGTCTAAAAGAAGAATTTCCGCTAAGCAAACTGGTACTGTTTGATATTGATGCAGAGCGTCAGGAGCCGATTGGAAAATATGGCAAGATTATGTTCTCTGAACGGTATCCAGAACTGGAATTCGCTTATACGACAGATCCAAAGACCGCATACGAAGGAATGGATTTTATCTTCATGCAGATGCGCGCTGGTGGCTTGAAGATGCGCCGTGAGGATGAGCATATTCCATTGGGCATGGGGTTAATCGGTCAGGAAACCTGCGGCGCCGGTGGCATGGCATATGGTCTTCGATCCTGCGTAGATATGATCGAGGCAATTCGTCAAATCCGTGAATATTCTCCGAACGCATGGATTCTGAATTACTCCAATCCTGCCGCAATTGTTGCTGAGGCGCTGCGCAGAGAATTCCCGGAAGACAAGCGCATCCTGAACATCTGCGATCAGCCAGAAAATGTTGTGCGTTCCACAAGCCGTCTTCTAGGTTGCTCGTGGGAAGACCTAGATCCAGTATATTTCGGATTAAATCACTACGGCTGGTTTACTCATATGTATGACAAGAAAACGGGCGAGGACCTGCTTCCGAAAATTCGTGAAATTGTAAAAGAAAAAGGATTCCTTCCGCAGGATGCCGAACAGCGTGATCAGTCTTGGTTAGATACCTATGGTTTTGTGCAGACAATCATGGAGGATTTCCCGGAATACTTACCGAACACTTATGACGGCTATTATCTGTATCCGGATTATAAGGTCAGCCATCTGGATCCAAACTTTACCCGCGCCGATGAAGTTATGGCAGGCCGTGAAACCCGTGTATTCAAAGAGTGCGAGGAAGTCATCAAGGAAGGCAAGCTGGGAGATAAATTTCATGCAATCTCTGACGCGCATGCTGAAATGATGATCAAGGTTGCAGAAGCAATTGCTTATAACGAGAACAAACGCTTTATTTTGATTGTAGAAAACGATGGCGCAATCGCCAATATGCAGAAAGATGCCATGGTAGAGGTTGTCTGTGAGCTTGGCATCAACGGGCCGCGCCCAATGCGTGTAGGAAGCATTCCGCAGTTTTACCTCGGCCTGCTTGTGCAGCAGGTGTCTTCGGAGAAGCTGTTGGTTGACGCGTTCTTTGAACATTCCTATCAGAAGGCGTTGCAGGCGTTTACTTTGAACCGCCTGATCAATGACGCGAAAAAAGCACGCAAGGTGTTGGATGCCCTGATAGAGGCAAATAAGGGAATGTGGCCGGAACTAAAATAAAAAATGAATGCTTATATAACATTATAATTGTAGACTATAAAAAGGAGTATAAAATGAAAAAAGCTAAAATAATGAGCTTCTTTTCTGATTTGGGAAGAAGTCTAATGATGCCGATCGCCGCTCTGGCTGCCTGCGGTATTGTACTTGGCCTGACATCCGCATTGATGAAGGAACAGGTATTGAACGTCATCCCGTTTTTGGCCAGCGGAGTTCCATACTTTATCATTTTCACCTTAAACAGAGTATCCAACATTGTATTTACGCTGTTACCGGTATTGTTCTCCATTTCGATTGCAATGGGACTTGCAAAGGAAGATAAGGAGGTCGCCGCCTTTGCCGGTTTTCTTGGCTACTATGCGTTCTTAGTTGCCAGTCAGCGCACGATTCAGTCCGGTTTTATGGACTTTAGTGCATTGAATATTGCGAACACACTCGGCATTGAAACAGTCAATATGGGCGCTCTGGGAGGCATTATCTCAGGGTTAGTCACGGCATGGCTGCACAATAAATACCATAAAATCTCCTTCCCGGCGGCGATTGCCTTTTATGGCGGAAAGCGCTTTGTGGCGCTCATTGTTATCATGTCAATGGCGGTTATAGGCCTGCTGATTCCATTGATTTGGGAGCCGATTTCGGTCGGCATCAACGCGCTTGGCGCTTTGATTGACGCGGCTGGAGCTTTCGGGGTGTTTATCTTCGGCACATTGGAGCGCCTGCTCATCCCGACCGGTCTGCATCATGTGTTGAATTCGTTGTTCCGTACAACGCCGCTGGGTGGTGTTTATGATGGCGTGGAAGGCTGTTTGAATATCTTCCTGCAGTATATTGATCGGGTTCCGCTATCAGAATTACAGCCATACACGCGATTTCTAGGACAAGGAAAGATGCCGTTCATGATGTTTGGTCTACCGGCAGCCGCTCTTGCCATCTATCATACATCTCCCG
>CAYSMG010000185.1:0-2652 GCA_964432045.1 uncultured Eggerthellaceae bacterium | reverse complement strand
AGAGATTCTCCTAATGGCCAACAGTCTGTCCCGTTTCTTGACTTCCAACCCTTTAATGGAGTTAAGTACCGCCATATAAGTGTCATAGTATTGTTCTTTTTGTTGAAGTTTCATGGCTATGCTATCCATAAGTCCTCGCGAATGCGACATTCTGCGCACGAGGTATGAGAACAGAGGTTCTTCGACAGATACACATTTCTTTGTGAACAAATAAGGCCAAAGTATTTGTGTATTTTGACCTGTCAGTTTCGAACAATATATCTCTCTGCCCGGAATTAATTCATTAATAAACTTCGTCTTAATCATCCATCCACCCGGTTCAAGCCAAAAGTGAGCACTGCCTTCGACAGTTTGGTCAAATATATTCTCCGGTTCACGACCCATAGAAGGATAATCAACCCTATATATAGACATATCATTTTCATTTACACGATTGTAAGCACACCTAACCACACCAACATCATCACCATATTCCGATATACGGGCAACAAGTTTAGCAATGGCATCCTTAGTCGCATACCAATCATCACTGTCAGGCCACACGAGATATTCACCGTCGACATATTTCAATCCATTATTAATTGCATATGACTGCCCGCAGTTCTCTTGGTTTATAATCCTCAATTCATAACCTCGTTGTTTAAACTTGGGTATATAGCTTTCTACTACTTCCTCAGTGTTGTCAACTGACCCATCGTTAACGATAATCATTGAAATGTTTTTGTAGGTCTGGGCTAGTACAGAATTTAAAAGGCGATGGATCAGTTTTCCCGCATTGTAGGCAGGAGTAAGTATTGTTACCAAGTTATTTATCATATTTTCAAGTTTAAAAATTTTATACACGAATTTTTCTTATACACAAAATAGTCTTACGAATTACTAGGTTGCGTTCATGCGCACTGAAGACAAAGAAGAAGACCATGACAGTAAAAAGTACAAACGATGTAAGCGTAGTAAGGCATAGGCGGCTGAATGAAGGACTGAAGATGTCGCGCACAAATTCCGATGCAAAAAATGTAATCAACCCTACTACGAGGTAACGTAGAATAACATGTCGGAAATACTGCATCTTCTTTAACTCCGGCAAATATTTGCTGAGCACAAACAGGTTTTGTGTCATGCCGACACATACTGCCACAATGTTGTAAGCGTAAGCTATTTTTGCTTCCATTCCAAGTCTGAAAGCAATGTAAGAAAATGGAATTACCAACAGATAGCATGTACCGTTAATGAAACTTGATCTAATGATGTGTCCGGTTGCATGAACGCCTGATACTAAAACTGAAGACAAGTTGGCTATTACGTTAAAAAGAAGCACATAGCGGCACAATGTCGCAGCATATTCCGGTGGTGTCTTAAGCCACAAATTCAGTACATAGTCGGTTTCGAGTAGCAGTGGAAATGTAAACAGAAGAAGCAAATATGTGGTGTATACGGATGCTTTGTATATCAGGTTTATCATCGTTGTCCGTTCTCCTGCAGCATAAGTCTTCACTATCTGTGGACGGAAAGCAGCCAAAATATTGTGTGCAAACGACATCACGCTCCCCTGCACACTTGTTGCTATGGCACCTGCCGCATTCATTACTGGCGTGAAAAACATATTAAGCAACATATTCACACCTTGTGTCCGCATCATCACAGCGGCATTTCCGTACAAGTCCCAGCCCGAAAAGTTCAACATGGGCTTGACTATCGACTTGTCCAACGATAACTGGAACCTACACGACTTAAGCTTTCTGATACAGTAAACCCGATAAGTAGCCATTATGATTAATGTCACCAAAAATGTCAGTATGGCATAAGTAATCAATTTGTCAAATGGTGATATATAAAGCATGAACACAATTGCAAGTTTCAACGATACGTTAGCAATCTCAATATAGGCATAGACATTCATCTTCTCGTTGGCCATAATCATTGCATTGTAAGGAACTTGCGTAACTGTTATCATGCTGCTTGCCACCGTTATCTGGTAAAGCACGTTGGCCGCGAACATTCGGTCTTCCGGTATCACCAGCTTTTCATGTAAGAACCAAAGTCCGACCGTCTCTCCGAATATCAAAATGATCAATGCAATCAATATGTGAATAGTCAGTGCTGAGGAGAATACCTGCTGCAGTCTGACATAATCTCGGCGACCTAATTCAAATGAAAGAAAACGGTTCGTGCATCCAGCCATAGAGGTATTAAGAAATGAAAACATCGCCATTACGCCGCCGACCACGTTCCATATTCCGTAATCCATCACACCCAAAGTCTGAAGGACGACTCTGCTTGTAAGAAGAGATACGGCCATAGAAATGAACATCCTGAAATACAGGAATATGGCGTTCTTCGCTATGCGTTTGTTATTTGTTGCAGTGTTTGTCATTCTTCTTGGCAAGCGTCCAATTCATTTTAAAAAATCCTCATACGTCATGCGTATGCCGTTCTCCAACTCGATTTTATAGGTCCAGCCCACCCCACCACCTTGGCGACAAGTTCGGTCAGTGCCTTCCTTGCCTGAGTCGTTTATAAGAGAGTGCGTAGAACATGATGGCCATGAAGCAGAACAGGGGAATGAGAAAGCCGAGTGCCATATTGTGCGCTCCTAATAAGCCCATCAAAACCGGCGCTATGGCCCCGCCCACGATGGACATGATAAGATAG
>CAYSMG010000184.1:0-2673 GCA_964432045.1 uncultured Eggerthellaceae bacterium | reverse complement strand
GCAATGCCGAAGTCCATTACCTTCACATTGCCATCGGGCTGCACCATGATGTTTTGCGGCTTAATGTCGCGATGAATAATGTCTTGCTTATGCGCTACCGAAAGAGCCTGGCAGACCTGTGAGCCAATTTCTGCCACCTTGCGCTGGTTGATGGCTCCGCGTTCGTTAATGGCGGTCTTAAGATCGCTCCCGCGCACAAACTCCATGACGATATAGTAGGTGCCTTCGTCTTGGCCCCAATCATAAACATTGACAATATAGGGACTTTGCAGATTTGCGGCCGAGGCAGCCTCTTGCCTAAAACGCTTGGCAAAGTTTTCATCGGCAGCATATTGAGGCAGCATAACCTTTACTGCCACCACACGTCCTAAAACATTGTCTTGCGCGCAGTATACCTCGGCCATGCCACCAATACCTATGCGTTCGGTAATTTGGTAGCGATTATTGAATGTTCTGCCAATCATACTTTCAGTCACGTTTATGCTCCTCTAGACCACAAGAAACGCTGGTAATGCGAGCTAAAACTTCCAGTCAAACAGCATACCTTATTTTTTTATAGCCGAAATGACTCAGCTTCGTATCACCATATACATTCCGCCCTGCTGTAGCCGTATTGTACCTTTACCAAACTCCTCTATTTTCTAGCTGAAGAACCGACCGTCTTATCGCCCAGCTTGCTGCTGAAATTCCACTCTTAATTCACCTTCGCACCGAGAGCTTACTGAGAACTTACCGAGCGCTTACTTAAAGCTCTCCTCGTACGCTTAAGGCGGTTTGCAAGACGCTGGCCGCCTTTGAAGAAGCAATAGAGGAAGTGCTGTCTTCTATCACGATAGCAATGACAACGCTGGCAGTATCATCATCGGCATCGGCAAAGCCCACAAACCAACCATCGTCGCCATCGGAATGCTCGGCAGTACCGGTCTTGCCTGCCACCTGCACACCGCTAATAGCGGCTGCGGTACCCGTACCAGAATTAACGACGTCTTTCATTAGCTCTTTGACACGGCTGGCGGTATCGCTTGAGATGGCGTTGAGCCAAACAGACGATTGTGCAAGATAGGAGCGCTCGCCGTTAGCGTTGTAGATACTGTCAACCAAATAAGGCTGCATAATACTGCCATTGTTTGCAATAGCGCAGCCCACCAAGGCCATCTCCAAGACGCTGGCCTGAGGTCCAGCGGGGCTTTCGTGCTCACCCACCGGCACACCTGCTGCTGCCCAAGCGGTTTCCCATTCGGTCATCTCGTCAGGATCAGGCATGAGCGAAGTTACCAGCGAAAGCTCAAAGTCTAAGTCGACATTAAAACCAAAGCTTTCAGCCCCTTCCACCAAGGTTTGGGAGCCTAAGAGCACGCCCAGCTGGCCAAATACCGTGTTGGACGATACCGCCAATGCCCGAGCTAGGGTGATATTGCCATGGCTGGTTTCATTAAAGTTAGTGACCGCAGCATTACCTATGTCCATACTTGCCGGTGAGGAGAATACATCGTCTTCACTGGCAACACCTTGTTCTAAGGCCGTAGCCAAGGTAACAATCTTGAAGGTGGAACCCGGAGCATATAAGGCCTGGGTTGCACGGTTAAACAAAGCGCTACTTGAGTCGTCGCTTGAGCTATCATTTGCCTGCGTTAGAAGGGTCTCGAAATCGGCAGCATCGTAGGTGGGCGAAGAAGCCATAGCCAAAACGGCCCCCGTAGAGGGATCTATTACTACACAGGCCCCGGTGACATCGCTTAAGGCATCTTGGGCAGCCTGTTGAATGGTGGAATTGATGGTAAGGCGCACGTCGTTGCCGGGTGTACTTATACCAGCGGCAGCGTTTATTACGTCGGTCCAGGTGGCATAGTTTTGCTGGCCTTGCAAGGTTTCGTTTCGGCTAGACTCAATGCCACTGGTGCCATACTGAGTAGAGTAGTAGCCCACCACATGACTGGCTAAGTCTCCCGCCGGGTACACGCGTTCATAGGTACCATCGTCGCCAAGCTGGCTTTCTGCTAGAACTACCCCGTCATAAGTAGAAATAGAGCCACGTTCGGTATTGGCCTGCTTTGCGATGGTGTGGTTATTGCCTTCCATATTTTTGTAGGTATCGGCCTGAACCACCATGATAAGGGTGAGGTTTGCTACCAAAAGTGCAAACAGCAGCGAAAACACCACCATGGTATGGGTAAGACGCTTTCCTAAAGACACACGGCCCAACACACTCGCAGCCCCAGCATTCAGCACACCGGTCTTCATTTCGGTACTCACACCGGTGCCCTCATCACCTGCACGCAAGAGCAGGGCCACAGCAATAAAACTTGCCAAGAGGGAAGAGCCTCCCTGGCTTATAAAGGGCAGGGTAAGTCCGGTAAGAGGGATGAGTCGGGTGACGCCACCTACAATAATAAAAGCCTGCAGCACAATAACTGCAGTCAGGCCAACGGCGGTAAAAGAGCTTACGTCGCTTTTCGCGCGCGCAGCAGTGACCATGCCGCGTATGGCAAAACACAGGTACAAAAGCAGAACTCCGGCGGCTCCCAAAAGACCCGTTTCTTCACCAATGGCGGCAAAAATAAAGTCGCTTTCCACGACAGGGATTTGGTCAGCCAAACCTCGACCAATACCTACACCAAAAAGCCCACCATCGGCTAAGGAATAGATAGTTTGCACCAACTGGTATCCGCCACC
>CAYSMG010000183.1:0-2679 GCA_964432045.1 uncultured Eggerthellaceae bacterium | reverse complement strand
AGATAAACGGCACCTCCGGCTACGAAGAGGCGGCGGCGCAGGGACTTATGGCGGGACTGAACGCCAGTCTGAAAATACGCGGAATGCAGCCGCTGATATTGGGGCGGGACGAGGCGTATATCGGCGTACTGATAGACGATCTGGTGACCAAGGGCACGGACGAGCCGTATAGAATGATGACCTCGCGCGCCGAGCACAGGTTGCAGATACGGCAGGACAACGCCGACTTCCGCCTCACCGAAAAGGGCTATGTCTGCGGCCTCGTGAAAGCCGACCGCTACAAACGCTATAAAAGGCGCAAAAAACAGTTTGAAAGGGCGCTTGAAGAGCTTGAAGAGAGCCTGCCTCCCGAAGAGACCAAAGATATTCTAAACGACTTCGGCTTCCCGCCCGCAGAAAAGGCGTTGAGCGGAGCCGACCTGATAAGGCGTGGCGTTCCGCTTGGTGCATTGCAAGATAGATTGGGCATACTTGTGGGCGTAGAGGAGAGTGCGGCGCAGTCTGCCGAGATTTACGTGCGATATAAGGGCTACCTTGAAAAGGGGCTGGCGCAGATAGAGCGCGCCAAAAAACTTGAAGAGAGAAAGCTGCCGCAAAACATAGACTACACAAAGATAGAGGGCTTGCGGTTGGAAGCGCGCGAAAAGTTAGATATGATAAAACCCGCCTCTTTGGGACAAGCTTCGCGCATACCGGGCGTAAACCCTGCGGATATAGCCGTTTTGATGGTCTGGCTTACAGGAAGCAAATAGATGCGCGGGCAATACACTATAATATTTTCGGCGGGCGCCTTACGGGTGTCCGCCTTTTTAACACCCGAACGACGCAGATTACCCGCCGTATATGCGCCGACGAGCATACTTTATTATGTAACAAATTTCGCCGAAAAAAGTCTGAATTTTTGCACAGCGGCAGGTTAAAATCGGCATATGCATATTAAAATAAACTCCCGAAGCGTGGCGCTGTATGCCGTGTACGCCGCAGCATGTGTATTTTTAAACGCGGCGGTGGACGGCGTGCCGCTTGCGGCGGGACTGTGCTTTGCGCTTACGATATGCGGAGGCAACCTTATAGCCGCACCGCTGATATACATAGCAAGTTCTGCGGTACACCTGAACCTTGCCGCGTTCTTCTGCGCACTGTTCGAGGGCGCGGTGCCCACCGCAATAGTGGCAATCTACCGCAAAACCGGCAAAAAAATGCGGGCGGAGGCTCTTGCATACTTCTGCATAGCTCTGGCGCCATTCTTCCTGCTGTCCGAGGCAGAAACGCCCGCCGTGCTCGGCTTTATAAGTTCGCAATACGCTGTCCGCGGCATAATGTGCGCCTTTTTGCTGCTGTTCTTTCTGTTCGAATACAGGGCAGTCTACGCCTGTATGTTCAGAATGGGGCGCTGTCTTTTAAAGGAGGACGAACTCGTCTGCCTTGCCGCGCTGTTTACCGCCGCGGGCGTGGGAGCAATAGACCTTGCGGGCGAGTTCGCCTACTTTGCGTTTGCGGCGTTTGCGTGCTCCTTATGCGTGCGGTTCTGCGCCTCCCCCTCCGCCGTTATTTGCGGTATGGTGATAGGTATTGCCCCGGCAATATGCTCGATTGACCTCGTTCCTATAACGGCATACACGGCAATCTGCGCGCTGGGGCTTGTGTTCGCGCGCGCGGGAAGATTTGCCCCCTGCGCCTTTATATGCGCCGCGTGTTGCCTGTATGCCTACTACGCGGGGTACTTTTTGCAGGGCACCACGCTGACCGTCGTCCGCACGGTAACTATTGTGCTATGTTGCATACTTGCCGCCATACCCACGGCGGCGTTTTTGCGCAGGTTGAAAGACGCCCTCACAGTGAAGAAGGTGCTTGACGGCACGGCGGTGGACAGGGAGCGCGAACGCACGGGCGAGCGGCTGTTCAGAATTTCGGAAGTTTTCCGCGAGATACAGAACGCCTTTGAAAAGATGGACGACGGCGACGGCGAAGCACAGGCGAGGCGGCGGGTGTTCACCGAGGTAAAGGAACGCTGCTGCAAGCGGTGCGAGCGCCGCAAGCTTTGCGAAAACAGCGAAGTATACGCGGGCATTTCGTTGCTCGTCGATTCGGGCACGGCGAAGGGCAAAGTCAACCTAATAGACCTGCCGCCCACAGTAACCAAAAACTGCGCCCACCCTTCCGAGCTGATAGCCGCACTGAACGCATTGATAGCCGAATATCGCAGGTATATGACGGAATTTGAAAACGCGCGCGCGGGCAGAAAATTGCTTGCCGACCAGGCGCGCGGCGTGAGCACGGTGCTGAAAGAGTGCGCCGCCGAACAGTGCAGACGGCACAGCGGAGGCGAGACGGCGGCGCTTGCCGTGAAAAACCAGCTTGCCGTGCGCGGGATTTCCTGCCCGGAAGCATACGTTGAAGAGGACGGCGACATTTACGCCACGATTGTGGGAAAGGCCGATATTCACGCCATATATGCCGCCCTTTTGACGGCGACGGGGCAAAACTACTCCCTGAAAGAAAAGGTAGAATACGACAGCGAAAAGCGGTGCATGATATTCTGCCGTCCACCAAAGTACGACGCGGCGTTCGGTGTTGCAGCGGCAAGAAAGCGCGGCGAGCGCGCCTCCGGCGACACGCACTCTGTTATACGCATAAACGAACACCGCTTTTTAATGGCGCTGTCTGACGGCATGGGCA
>CAYSMG010000182.1:1330-2689 GCA_964432045.1 uncultured Eggerthellaceae bacterium | reverse complement strand
TCGCCCTCGCATCCCGCAAAAAGTATGCCCACCAGCGCGGGAATACTCGGCGCGTCTGCGAATATCTGCACCGCCACCGTACGCTTAGCCAAGGCCGAAAGCTTCTGAATCTCGGTCATAGCACCGCTACGGCTAGCAATAACAACATCATGCCGCGCAAGATTTTGCCCCGGCAGCACATAATTCCAGTCCATAAGACGAAAATCAACGTTGCTCAAGCCCCGCTCAGAAGCATTTGCACGAGCATGCTCGATCATGCGCTCGGCAGAATCGATGCCGGTCACGTGCGCGCAACGCTCGGCAGCCGCCACGCTCACACGGCCCGGACCACAGCACACGTCAAGCAAAGAATCCTCAGGTCGGAGGCCAATAACATCCAAGTACGCCCGCGTGTCATCCAGCTCACACAACACGAACTGATTGTAGAAATCAGCCTGCGCGTTCCAGTCTGGGCCCGGGCGCGGCCCCTTTTTCGCCATATCCCGCGGCATGCCCGCCTCGCCCGGCATGCCCGCCTCACCCTTCTCAAACGTCTTTTCCATCTTGCAAATCCTTCCTCGTTATTCTTCTCGCCCCTGCGCCCGCCGCACAGCCAAGCGATTTTCTTCCACTCGTCATTTACTCGTTGACACTCCCCACGGATAAAGCCGAGGGATTCTCGGTTCGCTGACCGTTGCCTGTGTCATGCGAGATCTTCATCCGCTGCCTCTGACCACGCTCCTCTCTAATCACACTCCCCCACATATACTGCGATCTCTCAGGTTTTGCTCCCTTCTGCTGTTTCGCTGTTTCTAATATCGTCCTCGTCGGAATTGTCGAAGTTTCTAGTGTCGTCTTCGTTGGGATCGTCAAAAAAGGTGCTTTGCTCAATCGCCTCCTGTATGCCTGGGTCGGGAGAGGTGAAGCCCAGATCTTTCACACTAGACTCCATCACCAAACCCGCAGGACTCAGCTCAACACCCGCAGAAGGTTGCGCAATCCCGAAGCGATAATTCAGCGAAACGTTGGTACGGGCTATCAGGCGCAGCTCGGCGGCAAGCTCGGCTGTGCGCTCGACCTGCGTTCCCCGTTCAAGCTCAGCCCCAATCTCAAGAATGCGATCCCAGGTCAGCGCGTCAAAATCCTCCTTTGAGGCAGCAAGGCGGTCGGCCTTGCGCACAATGTCGGCCACAGTCGACTCAGGACGCCCACGCTGCACAATGGAGCGCAAAATTCCTCCCGACGACCCGCCCTTACCAAATGCACCAGCCCTGGGCATATTGGAGTTTCCGTTTATGTCCGCCTCGCGCATTTCGGCGTTTGCGCAGACTTTAATCATGCGACATACGCGTCTTCGGGTAGCAGCGTCCCAGTTCAAAG
>CAYSMG010000182.1:0-1230 GCA_964432045.1 uncultured Eggerthellaceae bacterium | reverse complement strand
CAGAAGGCGCATTCGAACCCCCACTCGCACCTGCGCTCTTGACCAAAAAGCCCAGCACCACCGCAGGCACAATGCGTGGACAGTCGTCCTCTAACAATAAATACTCTCGCAGGGCCGAGGCCGCCTGCGCCACCTGCACGCCCGAATTGGGCACCATGCGCTCTGTGTTCTCGCCCGAGCGCGAGCCCACAAGCAGCCAATGAGCATCATCAACACTACCAAAGAGCGTACCGCGACCCTCTTGCACACACAGCACCGCTATACCATCGCGCGACACCAAAACCGCATCAGCCACAACTGCCCTCGCGTCAGCGCGAGGAATGGCCACATCGAAAAAGGCGCGCACACCCTCGCTGCCATCCTTGGCCTTGCCCGCACGGGGAAGCAGGCGGCGACTTAGGGCATAAACCTCGCGCGCATGCGGATCACGCATCGTGTCCAAAAACCCCCGCTTGGTAGCTCTGGTATAAGCGCTCAGGTAAAACCGGCACGCCTGTACGTTGACAAACACCACACAGGCCAGCACAAGGGCCACGATTATCAGAAACACAGCCACAAACTCCTCACGTGCAGCCCACGCACGCAGCACCGCACATCTTTGTCTTTATCTTTATTCTAGAATAACAAAGATGCTCACTCGTACAAGCAAAAAACTCGACATGCGGTTTATGCAGCGACAAAAGCGCTGCATACCCTGCATGCGCCTAACCGAGCCCTAAAGCGCGACCCTCAACGCAGCAGCCCTACTCAACGCCCTACTCAGCATCCGCCTCCTCACCGGAAGCATCGTCGCCAGAGTCCGCATCCGTCTCCGCATCCACCTCCGCATCCGTCTCCTCGTCTGTATCCTCATAAAGCGAAAGGTCTACGTAGTACGAAACGCCATCCGGAAGCGAGGCCTTCTGAATATCCGACTCCTCCTCAAAGGCAAGCATGTACTCGTTGAAAGCCTGCTGCTGATCCGCGAGGTCAACCGAACCGCGCACCATCTCGACAAAGGTCTCCGGAACATCATCAAGAGACTCGATACCATCAGAAGCGTCAAGTATGTCGGTGCACATGATGATGTGCACGCCATCGTCAAGCGTTACCACCTCGCTTATCTCGCCGGCCGAAAGCCCGTCAAGCACCTCTTGGAAGTCGTCACTGAAGGATGTCATCTTATCCCATCCGATATAGCCGCCCGCTTCAGCCGAACTCTCATCGATCGAATACTCCGCAGCGGCATCC
>CAYSMG010000181.1:0-2718 GCA_964432045.1 uncultured Eggerthellaceae bacterium | reverse complement strand
AGCACTCCCATGCCCCACAGCCACACAGATCTGTTGTGCGCGTCCTCTCTCCGCAGGTTAAACACGCCGCAGTGCAGACTGCCATGCGGGTAGAGTACGGGGGCGGTTGTATCAGGTTTATTCATCACGTCGGCACCAAACAACACACCACGGACTTCGACAAGGCCACCGTCGTCTATGCGAAATACTCTGCCGCCCCGCGCCGCGCATATGCAACCACCATTTTCGAGATGTGACGCATACAGTTCCTTAGCCATACCAAAACCGTATTCACAAACTTCGCCCACACATATTATCGCTCCGTCGGTATCTTTCAGCGAAGCGATAATTGCAGTATATTCGCCATAATCTTCAGTAAATTTAATCTCAAGACCTTCATCTTCAAGCTCTGTAAGTTCTTTGGGGAGAGAGATTTTCCCGTCTGCAAACTCTGCTACCGGCAACCACAGTACCACCCTACAGCCGTGTAGCGACTGCATGAGTAGCGTTGTCGCGCATGCACACGCAGACGATATGTTGTCGCGCCGTGCAGATAACGCTATCGTCACAGACTCTTCGACAGTCATGCTATCTTTTATGGCGCGGTAATCACTATACCAACTGAAATATTTTTCGTTGACCGTTGCATCGCTATACGGGATGTCAAGCTCGGCAAAGCCCTGCTCCATACATTTCCACGCGCACACTTTTTGCCGTCCGCTCGCGCGAGAAAAGTTATCGAACACGTCGTGCATACAGACATCGATAAGCATTTTGCGGATGTTCTCCGGCAACCAAGCGCACCGTTCTGAAATCTCCTTCATTGAAGCAAAGTGCACCCCGAAATTTTTCAACCGTTGGATGGACGAGACCGAACAGCTGTTGCCCGTGCGGTAATGCAGAAGAAAATCATTGTATATGAGTATGCTTTTTGCGCGGCCCACTGTCTCAAAATAGAACGAGCGGTCGTTCGCGCTCTGCAACGATGAAAACTTGAATCCGTTTTCGGTGAGAAACTCGCGACGATATATCTTATTCCATGGCACAACAGTGTTGTATATGAAATGCTGCGGCGCCTCAGCAAACGACGTACGGTGTGTCTCACGATAAGCCCGGTGTTCCCCATAGAACCTAGGCACTATCTTCTCTTCACTCGTTGCATCATTAAACAAATAGTGAAAAAATATGAGTATATCATCGCGCCCATCCTTTACAAGCGCATATATCCTTTCAAATGCGGTCAGCTCTAGCCAGTCATCTGAATCCATGAAGTATACATAGTCGCCTTTGGCATATTGCAGACCATTGTTACGCGCACAACCCGCGTGCATGTTTGATTGCTGTACGAGCTTAACCCTTGCATCTCTTTCCATGTATCTGCGAATGATATCAGCCGAGCCGTCGGTGGAGCCATCATCCACACAGATAAGTTCTATCTCATACAAAGTCTGTTCGAGTACAGAATCTACCGCCTGCGCAAGGTGCTTTTCAGAGTTATATACGGGCATGACCACGGAAATTGCGACCCTGGCAGTACCTGCGGCAACTTCATCGAAGTACCGCTTGCGCGGAAGCACGAACCTGCGCAGATACTCATCCTTCAATGCCGAAATTATTTCGTCGTACGCAACGGCATCATCCGCCCGGTAATCCTGCGTTATCGCGCGCCAGTTGGCATCATTGCGGCCGCCATCTATATTTTCGCGCCACAGCGATTGCTCTTGGCTGCTCCCGATATATATGAGCTCGGCGCTACCTTCAATCAAAACACACGGCACCCTGGCCGTCAGCTCATTCCACTTCAGCCACAAGTCGTCTGTCATAGGGCTTATGTGTCTAAATTTTTCAGTATTGTATACTCTATCCGGCAATATATGCGGGGGATAGAGCACCCCGCCACTACCCACCGGTAACGTCAAAAGGCTAGGCTCGTCGACAATCTCAGAAAAATCCATCCATTCACGGTAGCCCATAAATTCCTCATCACGTAGCCTGATTGTATGGGCGCGAAGGCAGGATACTGCCTTCGGATGCCGTCTGTATGACTGAATAAGTCGTTCAATCACATCGTCTGGGTAATCTATGTCATCGTCTACGGTTATAACTATGGCGTCGGGATACTTTTTCATCGCATAAAAATATTTCTTATGCGGACCTATATCGTTGCCCCATATTATCTCGAATCGCTTACTCTTTATGGATGCGAACTGCGGGGGCAGCACCCTGCCGGGAAATTGACTTTCGGTAAGACAAAGCACAACCTTATCCGCCTTGACTGTTTGCCGGAGCATTAGCCTCGCAACTCTATACGCATATATAATCCTTGCCGGGAATGATGTGAATGATACAACAATTTTCTCTCTTGCTCGTTTATTATGCGCCTTCTCCATGTCCATACCACCCAGCAACTAAATAGTTTCTTACCCATTTTTTTACTACTGTAAAAATAGAACCAAGTTGCCTATTGATAGTGACTGTCCTCGTTTCACCAGCAATGCCTGCATAAATCTTTATCTCATAAATCACAAGGCTTATTGCTGGTAGAGAAAGTAAATTTATTCGCTTCTTGGTTTATATTAAAATTTTTAAGCAACAACAACCGACACTGATGCTTAACCGCTACACTATAAGCCCCTTCAGCCGCTCTATTTAGATTAACATCGTTCATCTCCAATACATAATGAGAACTGCCTTCGTTTTTTTACATATTTCTTTTCTTAGCCGGAATATGTGTTTTAG
>CAYSMG010000180.1:0-2778 GCA_964432045.1 uncultured Eggerthellaceae bacterium | reverse complement strand
GGGTTAGGGCAAATGGCCAATTGCGGTTTTGCTCTCAAAAATATTTGAATAGAACTTGTACCATAATGATCTGGGTTTTTAGTACATACTCTTGATATTGTTTTAATATTTTCCACCAATTACATTGTTCATTTTTTACAATGTCTTTTGCCAACATTGTCCACCAAATCAAATCAAATGTTGATACGGATGGTCATATTTCAGATGCGATGTCTCAACAACTTTTTGCAACCTTTCCTGATTCAAATATTTGGTCTCCTTTCGATATTGATTGTGCCATTCCTTACTCTTCTTTTTATATCACCAAACTTACTGTTGATTTAAATCCAATCAGTATTACACAAAAATCTGATCCAAAAGGTGATGTTTATCTTATCATAAGAAATACCAAGGATGATTATACTAAATATGTCAACTACTTAGTAAAGGAGTATCAGTCCTACTCAGTAATGGAAGAAAATGGCAATGATCTAGTAACTCCAATTTGCCATACACAAAATAATTGTAAAGAAGGTTTCCTTTTTGCTTTTCTATCACCAACAAAACTGACATTGAATGATGTAATCGATAATGTCAAACAACTTCCATTGAAATCAAAGCTTACTTGTGCAATCAACTTAATCTCAAATGTCGATTTAGCAAACCAAAACATTACAGGTTTCCATATTTCTCCGAAAACAATTTTGGTTGACTCTGGTAACGAAGAAATGTCTATAGGATTTATTGGATTCATTGGAGGAATCAATGAATTAAATTTATGTCAATCAGCTGCAGAGTTCAACTATAACACATCTTTCTCTCCACCAGAACTTGAAAAAAAACGTATAACTAAAATTAGAGTACCAAATTCGTTATCAGATGTTTATGCACTTGCAAAAATTATTCAAATTTTATTTGACAACGAACCAGCATTGAATGATATCCCTTTATATGAAGAAATAATGGTATCTTCACTTGAAAAATTCCCAAAAGATAGAATTTCTCTCGATGAATTCAAAAACAAAATGAGGGAAATTCGAAAAGAACTTATAAGAACATCAATTAATGATAAAAAACCACAAGTTATAAACATACAAACAGATAATAAAAAACCACAAGACAGCTTCAATAAAGAATTTCTTAAAAAATTTATAAAGGTAAGTATACCAGAAAAGCATTCAGAAATTTATCAATTACCAACATACACTGATGTTGAGGATCCTAAGTTAAAGCTCAGGAAAATAACAGTTGGCGAAAAAAAAAGTTTTGACCTCAAAGAAACAATTAATATTTTGATTGTTGGCAAAACAGGCTCTGGAAAAACTACATTCCTCAATGGAATTGCTAACTATTTATTCGGAGTCAAATGGGAAGATAATTTCAGATTAATTATTGTTACAGATCTGGATGAAAGAACTAAAGACAATCCCTTAATTTCTGAATCTGAGAGTAAAACAGATTATGTTACCGCATACACATTTCCTCATCATCCAGATTCACCTTTTAAAGGCCCAGTTACGATAATTGATACACCAGGATTTGGAGATACAAGGGGATTTCAAAGAGATTTAGCTCTCACTAAACAATTGACTGAATTCTTCAAGAATAAAAATTATTGTGGAAGTGCAAAATTAAATGCTGTTTCATTTGTCATTCAATCAAGTCAAACGAAGCTCGATACAAGTCAAAAATATGTATTTGATTCAATTCTGAACTTATTTGGAAAAGATATTAAAGAAAATTTTCTTATTATTGCAACATTTGCGGATGCGGGTTCAGTTAACGCAAAATCTGCACTAGAAGCTGGAAACATTCCAACAGAAAATCTCATTAAATTTAATAATTCCGCACTCTATGCAAAACCTGATAAAGCTTTTGCTACAATCCACCAAATGTTTTGGAATATTGGAAAAGAAGGATATTCGAAAATCTTTAATACATATATTAAAAATATACCAGGGAAAAGTTTAGAACAAACTAACCAAGTTCTTTCTGAAAGAAAAAAACTTGAGGATTCAGTTAAAGGTATTACATTCAACATTCAAGTTCTAATTAACCAAATGAATGAAATTAAAATACACTATAAACTTTTGCAAGATTATGATGCACAAATCATTCGCAATAAAAACTACAAAACAATTATTACGGTAACTGAATCTGAACACAAACTAATTCCGCCAGAACAAAAAGTTACAAACTGTACAAAATGTCATACAACATGCCATGATGATTGTGTGTATGGAAAGGGTGAATCCAAAATCAATTGTACTGTAATGAATAGTAATGGATATTGCAATATTTGTGGACATCATTATTCAGATCATACACATATGGATTTCATGTTTGTACACGTTAAACGACAAAAAGAAACAACAATCAAAGAAATTCTCAAACTCTATAAAGCTGGATTAAAAGGAAAAGAAGGCACATTAATAGCACTTCGAAATGCTAAAGAAAAATGCAAAAATCTCTGGGTACAGACACACAATTTAATGGATAAATGCAGAAAGTGTATTAATGAACTCAAACAAATTGCATTACTACCAATATCTCATTCAGCAATTGATTATTTAAAACAGCTAATTGAAGATGAAAGAAAGGATATGAAAGATGGATGGGAAGGAAGAATTCAAACCCTGACTACATTTTTACATCAACAAGAATTTATTTTAAAACTTGATAAAAAAGATAAAGGTGGAAATTCATTTTTTAAATTATTAGACAATAACATAGATGAATTCTTGAATCAGCAAAATATTAAGTTTTGAATCAATCATTCTAAACCTTCCTAAATCAGAA
>CAYSMG010000179.1:0-2830 GCA_964432045.1 uncultured Eggerthellaceae bacterium | reverse complement strand
CTCGCATTGTTCACAGATGCCGAAATGAAATCCCCCCTACCCTATTCCTTTTGGTATTTCTTTCACGCATGGGAAAAAGTGAGGTTGTGGAAAACCGGCTTGCCCTTGCAAAACCACCCACCATTCCAAGAAGTGCTTGCTTTAGCTAGATGGCTGCCTTTATCAAAAAGAGCAGCCTTGCAAGACGACTTTCCACAGCCTTCTCTTTAGCGGACGGGGCCACATGCGGCCCCGTCCTTTGTGGTGAGAGAGGGGCGCCAACTAATGGCGCCCCCCTACTCGATTCAAAAGAATCTAAAGATCGCTTAAGTTTCTCCTAGCGTAAAGTCTTGCTTTTACGCTGCATCTTCCTACCTGCAATAAGTGCGGATGCACCTGCAGCGACAATTAATGCCTGCAAGATCGTCAGAATCAAAGCGCTGTCATCGCCGGTCTGCGCAAGGGAAGTCGATGTTGTTGCAGCTGTTGCGGGAGTTGTGGATGTTGCGGATGTTGCTCCCGACGAAGCCGATACAGACGTCACCGAATCCGAAGAAGCACTTGACGAGCCATCATCGTTATCATCGCCCGATGTCGCATCCAGATTCGATGAGCCATCTGAAATGAGGCTGTCATCAACGGCGCTTATCACGAAATAGGGCCACGCATCCACATCGCTACTCACATTGGTTAGCACCAGAAGAGTGCTACCGCCCTCCTCGGTCACCCAGCCTTGGAAGCTTGCGATGTAGCCTTCATCCGCCGTAGCAGTGGGGTCATCACCATAAAGGCTTGAAACCTGAGAGCTGCTAGCGGAATAACCCTCCGGAAGCGCCACGGTCTTGGCAATCTCACCCGAAGTGTCGTAGTAGGTCAAGATATAGGGAAGCTCCCAAGCCAGCATGGGATAGCCGTCGTTGGCTTCCACCTCATCAGTGCGCCAATACTCATCTCCCAAAGTCGAGGCAAGTGCGCGCAACTCGTCAGCCGTCTGGCTTGTCGCTTCTATCACGCTAGACGAAGTAAGGCCGCTGGAATACCCAACCGCTCTGCTGGCAGCTTCCTCCAGGTAATACACGTTTTCGAAAGTCACCACGCCCGAGCAATAGCCAGCCACTGCACCGGCGCTGTTACCACTAGTGCCGCTCACCTCACCGATGCTATAGGCGTTGCTTAACACGGTCTTAGAGCTTGCAGTGTTGGTGTTTTGCATATACCCCAGCAGCCCGCCAGTGTAGGAGTTAGTAGAAGCAATGGCGGCGGTGTTATAGACATTACTTATAGAGAGCACCGCATTGCTATGACCCACTATGCCGCCGGCTCCCGCCACGCCACCTGACACAGCTCCCGCATTCACACTCTCATCTATGCTGTTATCACCAGTATTGAGCACGTTGCCCACAAGGCCACCCACATAACCGCCTGGGACACTCGATGTGCTCGGTCCGGAAACAGTACCCTCATTGCGTACCTGAGACAAAACTCCGCCGTTTAAGGCTCCGGCAATGCCGCCCGCATAGGCTACTGCCGTCGTAGAGGTGGCGCTCACCGCGCCGGTGTTTTCCGCGTTTTCTATGCTGGGCTGCACATTAGATGATCCACCAAGGTAGCCAACAATACCACCTACGTAAGTGCCGGCTGTCACGGCTCCTTCATTGTGCACATCAATCAGGGACGTTGCTTTTTCTGCTCCACTATCGTTCACCCGACCGATAATGCCACCCACATATTGACTGCTGGAATTTCCCGTCACCGTAGCTTTGTTCGTCACATTTTCCACCGTTGTCGCGCTGGCATAGGCAATGACTGCGGCCCCGTAGCTGCGTACCGTCACATCACCTTCCACAGCGAGGTTTTTCACCGTAGCGCCATCGGTGCAACCAAACAGACCCTGATACTCAAGATCGTCAAAGGTCAAGCCGCTGATGGTATGACCAGCTCCGTCAAAGGTGCCCATGAAAGCGCATTCCTGCGTACCGATAGGAGTCCATATGAGCCCCTCATCTGTACTGTCAGTGTTAGACAGGTCAATATCAGCATCAAGCGTGATGGTTACGCCCACAAAGGTTTCGCCATCTGCCACCAGTGCGGCAACACCCGCCAACTCCGCCGCAGTGCTTATAGTGTAGGAGTCCTCTTGCGAATCCTCCGAATTGTCGTACCAGTCGGTGTCAGCAAAGTTCTCCCAACTACTACTGGACTGGGTTCCTACATAGCTTACCTCGACCCTAATCCCATAGCTTTCGGCACCAGTTACCGTGTAGGGGTTGCTAGATACAGTGGTAGAGATGCCACCTTCGCTGTCATATATATAGGTGCTGACTGCGAATACGCCGCTGTACTCAAGGCTCTCATCATCCGGTGTGGCGCCCTCGCGCACCGTCACCGTGTAGGTGAGTACATCACCCTCATACACCGTATCGCCATCAGACACCGGATAGTCCGTGACCTTCTGCAGTACGCCACCAACTATGGCCTCGCCCGTCTTAGTTACCGTGATGGTGTAAGGCTCATCCGTATCATCCTGAATGCTGATGGTGGTAGAGGCACGCTCACGGAACACCGCGCTTACCGTCGAATTCCCCATAAGAGTAAAGGTATTTGTACTCAAAGAACTTCCGTTGAGGGTGTAGTAGTCAAGCACCATACCCACATCAGGCTCGTTGCTCAAGGTAATGGTGGTACCCGCAGAACTCACAAGCGGGCTTGCAGAGATAGTGCCGCCATCGTCAGGCTGAACTACCGTGACGGTGTATTGCCTATTAGCATCATAACCCTCGGACTGGAAAGCCAGTATCGGGTAACTCACGCCGTCGTAGGAGTTTATTCCCGTGTCATCGTCTAGCCACAC
>CAYSMG010000178.1:0-2853 GCA_964432045.1 uncultured Eggerthellaceae bacterium | reverse complement strand
ACAACATCCATGCTACAAGAAGCTCTCCAAACTGAGGTCTTGGAAATTGCTGCTTAGCAGACAAGGACCTTATCGAACAGGTTCATGCCATCGCCAAAAAGCACCAAACAGGCTTACGCCAAGCAGCTTCCATACTAGATGAACCCATGTCAAAACATGCCTGAAGCCGAAAAAAACCTGTGCCACCCTTGGCTATTCAGCCAGGTTAAGATGTATTTCGCTCGTCGTGCCCGGATCAATGCTTGTTTGATCCTGCTTATCTTCAATTTGAGCGAAGCGACGCATGACCGACTGAACCAAGGCATTGCGCAAGTTTGTATCACCCTCAAGATTCGCCATAAGCTCGGGCCAGACAAAATGGAACTCGAAGTACTTCGAACAATTACGCTCGGCATAGGTGGAAGCCTCGCCCGCTGCCGCCCTTGCCGCCCTACGGTAGGCTTTCTTATCGGGCCTACCAAAACTGCGGAGAAGTGCCGTGAGACGAATGCGCCGCTGAATGCCCGATTGCAGGAAAGGCCCCGGATAGGGCTCAAGCGAAGCCGGTTTTATCTGCAAGAGGTCTATCTGAGTGTGACTGTATTCCATCTTGCGATACTCATACAGCCACCTAAAAATATCCTGACGAAAACGAGCCCCCTCGCTTGTAGTCTGCGGTGGAAGATGATGCAGGCTCCAATGATTATCAAACCAGATATCAGAGCCATACATGCGCAGATTAAGAAGGTAGTCTAGATCCTCACCACGCGCTATCCACGGATCGAAGGAAAGCCGCTTAAATGCCTCTTTGTGTATGGCCAAGCAGCCTCCGCATACATGATTACCTCGAGAAAGGCGCGGACCCTTCATGGCTTTGCTAATCCAAGCATTAAAGGCTTTGCCCTGCTGCCAAAAACGGTTGTACCACTTATTCTGACTTTTCGAGAGATAGGAACCTTCTGAATTGTAGTAAAAGCCCGTTTTTACCAGAATCGGAATGCCCTTTTTGGTAAGTTTCCCCAGGCCATATATGGCTTTATGCATAAAATCAGGGTCGTCTATCACCTCGTCATCATCCAGAAAGACGACTGAATCAAAGCCTAGTATCTGAGCTACCACCAGCCCAAAATTGCGCATAGCCCCATATCCAGAAAGACCAATTTCGCGCTCAAGCCTACCGAGTCCCAGCTGCTCAAAACGCTGCTGTATAAGGGCCTGTTCGGGGGCACCTAAAACGGCAATAGAAAGCTGGGGGAAACGTGCTACCACCTGCTGGGTCTTTTCAAGGGCGGCTTGTTCGATGGAAGGTTCCGATACCACCAATATCACAATTTGGCCCACGTCATCCACATCAAGAAGCGAGGTAAGAAGCCGAGGTAATTCGCCTTCTTGCGTCAGCGGAGTCATATGGTCGTAGGTGCTTACTACACTGCCCCCTTCGCAGTGACGACGCGCACACACAAAGGTAGGAACGATGATGACAGGGTTCATGCGCTTCCTTCTCTAGACCGACAGCTCGAACCATTGTAACCCTATTGCCAAAGGCCGGGTCATAAACTAGCGAAAGAGTAACTCTTAAAGGCAAGAGGTAGCGAAATGCAGTGCCCCCGGCCTAATATGAAGACAGTCTCTTATCAACACCCATGCGCTTTAGAGCAGCAAAAAGGGGCATCCCTAAGATATACATGACAGCGGCCTCACCAATCCCGGTTGCCACCAAACCAAACAAGTACATGGGTATATAGGCCCCGTCAAGAGCAATATTGGTAAAAGGTATGGTGTAAAAACCAAGACCCTGCAGCATTAGCGGAAGATAAGCCGGCACAATAAGCGCATTTGCCACCACTGGACCCAAAAGCGCCAGCTTGGGGCGCTTTCTCATTTTGTAGCACCACAGTGCGCCAAGAAAGGTTGCTAGGCTGCCAAAAATTACATCCAAAAGCCCTAAGGCACCCGTTCCGTTTATAACCAGGGCAAAGAGATTGGCAAGCGCACAGCCAATGCTTAAGCCCCCAATGGCCGCTGGGCTAAAGAGCGCCAGAACACACACCGCTTCAGAAATACGAAACTGCACTGGTCCCCAGGCCAGACCCTGCAGCACCACTAAAGCCACCAAAGTGGCCGCAGCATACACTGCAGCAATCATCCCCACATGAGCAATGCGCAAGCTATGACTTGCTGCAGGCGAAGCTGCCTTGATATTCTTATTCATAGTGATTCTCCTTCTCCACACAGCAAAGATGCATCAAGCTTATGCACGTCGCTGCGGGCTATGGGCAACGAGTAGTTCTGCGAGTGCAGGGCCCAACGGTGCAAACGCAGGGTGCATCACGGGAGGAGAAGCGCAAAAGCCTCCCGTGAAACGCCGCGAAGAGTATAGCAAATATTAAACCGCCTTCGTTGCAGAGGTCTACCGGTCTGCAGGCGATTTAAACGCACCCGACCGACATAAGAGACTAGCGCCCCCTGTGGCTTTTTATGGTTTGCCATCTTGCTTAAATCCTTGTTCTGGCGTCTTCTAGGTCACTTGAAAAGGTAAGCGCTTGCAGTGAGCATGGAAAGCTCGGAGAGATCTCCTATTTGGCTTGACAGATTAAGGCTTCATTGTTTTTCTGCTTGCAGCGTTTGTAGTAGCCATCATTATTGCTGCCAGCATCTTTGGCTAGCCTAGGTATAGTGGTGCAACTAAAGCACGTTTCCCCTCAGGTCACAGGGATTCCTGTGGTGCAGTTTGTGGCTGCATCTGGGGGCCAGTAGCGACGGCCCCTCTTCGCGCATGCACCTTGCGCTGCTGTTTTAGCAGGGCTTGCAAACGCTTGGAGGCATCGCAAATGCGCTCAAGGTGAGCTATAAGCGGCAAGTGCTTGTGAACGA
>CAYSMG010000177.1:0-2860 GCA_964432045.1 uncultured Eggerthellaceae bacterium | reverse complement strand
GTACCAAAAAGTCTACATTTTGGTACGCTTTCTATAAAATTAAGCGATGTTAAGCTCCTTGAGCTCCTTGCCCTAAGCTCCTTGAGCGTCCATACCTTGCGCATCTATATCTTGCTTAAGCCAGCGGCTAAAGGTGCTTGAGCCCACGCCCAACTGACAAGCGGCTTCCTTGCGCGACACTCTCCCAGAGCAATATGCCGCCTTAACCTGAGCATAGATTTGCGGACGCTCTATGGCTGGCCGGCCAAAGCGCACTCCGCGTGCCCGTGCTGCAGCAATGCCTTCGGCCTGCCGCTGATGAGTATTTTCTCGCTCTACTTGGGCCACGTAGCTCAGTAACTGCAGTACAACATCGGCCAGAAACACATCGGTTAGACCACCCTGGGTGCTGCGCGTATCTAAAAGCGGCATGTCTAGCACCACCACATGCGCGGCCTTTGTCTTAGTGATATGCCGCCACTGTTCCAGTATTTCTTCGTAGTTGCGGCCCAGACGGTCAATGCTTTTTATCACCACAACATCGCCCGGACACAAACGCCGCAGCAGGCGCTGATAAGATGGGCGGTGAAAATCAGCTCCAGTGGCTTTGTCGGCATAGATAAAGCAATCTTCCACCGGGAAATTGGCCAGCGCCAAAAGCTGCCGGTCGAGGTTCTGATCACGCGTTGACACCCGCGCATAGCCATATATCTTCGCTGGGGCCGCGTGGTGTTTTCTTTTTACTGGTTCTGTGCCTACGAGTTCTGTATCTGCTGATTCCGCGCCCGCTGTACTTGCTGTATCTGCTATGCCCGCTGCGCCTGCTGCTACAGTGTTGGCTTCTGCCGATACCTTATCTACCCTCGACGCCTTACTCATGGTGTCCACCTCACTTCCGGGGCACCGCATCGTGCGCCTTGCCCCTGAGTGCTGTGTTCAAACCCTGATATTGCGCAGGCAGCGTACCCCTAACGTCCCAAAGCTTCAGCAACAGAGGCAGCAATGCCTGTAGCATCAAGGCCCAGACTTTGCATAACAAGGTCGGGTTTGCCCTGCTGGACAAAGCAGTCGGGAATGCCAAGCGTTAAGGTCTTGGGGTGTAGGTCCGCTTCTGAAAGCACTCTTAGGATCCCCTGGCCCACGCCGCCTTCAATCACGCCGTCTTCCACCGTAACTACCAGACCGGTTTCTGCTGCCTTGACAATAGCCGCAACATCCAGCGGCTTAGCCCAACGCATATCTACCACACGCAGGCTTATACCCTGTTCTTCTAGCAACTGAGCTGCATCAAGGGCAGGTGCCACCATGCTGCCAAAGGCTAGGATGGCGCCATCACTCCCTCCACGACGAAGCAGCGCCTTGCCCTCTTCAAGGGTTTCAGGCTCTTCGGGCACCGGCACCCCTAAGGCCGCCCCGCGCGGGTAGCGAATGGCAAAGGGGCCACCCAGGTCAATGGCGGTATGTAAGGCCGCTGCAAGCTCGGCTTCGTTTGAAGGAGCCAAAACGCGCATATTGGGTATCATGCGCGTATAGACGAGGTCGAACATGCCCTGGTGAGTGGGGCCATCCTCGCCCACAACACCGCCACGGTCTATGGCAAAGACCACGTCTAGGTTTGGCAGGGCGCAGTCGATGATCATCTGGTCAATAGCGCGCTGCAAGAAGGTGGAGTAAATGGCACAAACCGGCTTTTTGCCGCCAATAGCCAAACCACTTGCCATGCCCACTGCATGCTCTTCGGCAATGCCGGCATCAACAAAGCGTTCGGGCAGTTCATCGGCAAGGTAGTTCAGGCCCGTGCCACCTTTCATGGCAGCGGTTATACCCACAATACGGCTATCCTTTTTTGCCTCGCGCACCAAGGCCTTGCCGAACACTTCGGTATAGGTAGGCGGGCAGACAGAACTTTTTTTCAGAACCTCGCCCGTCTTGATGTTGTAGGGAGAGATGCCATGGAACTTTTCGGGGTTGCGCAAAGCTGGGTCGTAACCTGCACCTTTTTGAGTAACCACATGCACCAGCACCGGCACCCCTACAGAAAGGGAAGCTTGTAGAACCTCGCGCAAGGCGGCAATGTCATGACCATCAACCGGTGCCGTACACAAGATGCCCAGCTGCTCGTAAATCATCGAATGAGGAATGACGAACTGCTTCATGGCCTCTTTGGCGTTGCGCCCCAAATTCACCAGCGCCTTGCCCACAGGACCAGCATACTCAAGGCGCTGCTGTACATTATCGCGCGCTTGGCGATACTGCAATGAGGTACGCAGGTTGCCGAAGTGCTTTACCAAGGCACCTACATTGCGCGAGATGGACATTTCGTTGTCGTTTAGGATGATGACCAGGGGTGTTTGCGACTGACCAATGCTGTTCAGCGCTTCAAAGGCCATGCCACCACCAAGCGAAGCATCGCCAATTAAGGCAAGGATTTTCTCGTCCCCGCCTGAAAGGTCACGTGCACAGGCCAAACCATAAGCTACCGACAAGGAATCGGAGGCGTGGCCCGAGGGGTGCACATCATAGGGGCTTTCGCTGGGGTTTGGAAAACCCGAAAGTCCGCCAAATTGCCGCAGGCTGGAAAACTGCTTCAGGCGCCCAGTAACAAGCTTATGGGCATAGGCCTGATGACCCACATCGAAGACAAAGCGGTCACGCGGACAATCAATAAGGCTGTGAACTGCCAGGATAATTTCCACCGCACCTAAAGACGAGGCTACATGCCCGCCCGTGTGCGAGGTAACCTGTATTATCTCTTCCCGAATTTCGTCCGCAAGAATAGAGAGCTCTTCATTGTTGAGCAGCTTAAGGTCGGCTGGTGACGTCACCGCGTCAAGAATGCGTTTGTCCCCCATGTATCCGCCCTCGTTTCCTTAATTAGCAC
>CAYSMG010000176.1:0-2919 GCA_964432045.1 uncultured Eggerthellaceae bacterium | reverse complement strand
TCCTGGATCAAGCGCCGACACGCCCTAAGGCTCCTTTTCTAGCGAAGAAAGATTATTAGCTCATGTCTAATAGTTGCATGCTTCCTTAAAAGATTATCAGCAGGCATTCTACTCTATTTGACCACACTCTCCTAGCCTTAAAATATCTTCGTTTCAGATCCCCTATGGATACCCCTTCCCTGTCTCTTTTCCCTGCAACCTCTTAAACCAACCGCCCGGAGGTGAGTATGGAAAGTTAGGGAAAAGTTAGATGTCTCTTTCCCCTGCATTACCTAAACAAACAATAGATGCCGCTAACCGATCTCGTTTGACAAGAGACCTCGCCTGCCTAAAATATTGCCGTATTTATTTGCGTAGCGCATCCCGCTGAAGCGTCCTGAATCGCAAGAGACTGGACGTGGATGGGACCTCTGGAAAATCCTGCGTCCATACTAAGACCAGCTAGGGGGGGTACATGGAAGCCTTCGAAGAGATTCTTGTAGCTATTGATGACTTTGTATGGGGCCCTCCCCTTATTGCCCTTATCCTGTTGGGCGGCATCTTCCTTACGATCCGTTTGCGCGCTATGCAATTTCCCTGGCTTCCACGTGCGCTGCGCTACACCTTCAGCAATGAAAAGGGTGCGCCAGGCGAAATTTCCAGCTTTGCTGCTATGTGTACAGCCATGTCGGCCACGGTGGGAACCGGTAACATTGTAGGTATTGCCACCGCAGTTGTAACAGGCGGCCCCGGTGCCCTGTTCTGGATGTGGTTGGCAGCCCTTTTTGGCATGGCCACCAAGTTTTCAGAAGGACTTTTGGCTGTTAAATACCGTATCACTGATAAAAAGGGTCATGTGCTTGGCGGGCCGTTTTACTACATTGAAAACGGCATGGGGCCTCGGTGGAAGTGGCTCGCTAAGGTATTCGCCTTCTTCGGTATGTGCGCTGCGCTTTTTGGAATTGGTACCTTTACGCAGGTGAATTCCATCTCAAGCGCCATCACTGGCTTTTTTGACCCCAACAATGCCTACCTAGTTACGATACCGATCTTAAACCTTGAGGTTTCCCTTGCCACTATTGTGGGTGGCTTTATTACTGCCTTGTTTGCGGGCCTGGTTATCATTGGCGGTGTCAAGCGCATTGCTCATGTATCCGAGCGCGTGGTGCCGGCCATGGTGGTTATTTTCTTAGCCTTCTCCTTCATCCTTATCTTTTACAACATCGATAAAATCCCTGCGGCCTTCTACCTCATTATCACCAATGCCTTTGGCTTGCAGGCCTTTGGTGGAGGCATGCTAGGGGCCATTCTGCTTGCCATGCAGATGGGTCTCGCGCGCGGCATTTTCGCAAATGAGGCCGGCTTAGGTTCTGCCCCTATTGCAGCAGCTGCTGCTCAGACCAATGAGCCTACTCGCCAGGGTATGGTTTCCATGACGCAAACCTTCATCGATTCCATCATCATTTGTTCTATGACCGGCCTCGCCTTAGTGCTTACCGACACCTACGCAAGCGGCCTTGAGGGAGTTGCGGTTACCACTGCAGCGTTTCAGGCAGGTCTGCCCTTCATGCCCGCGCAGGTGGTCTCTTTTATCTTGATGATTTGTTTGGCCCTCTTTGGTTTTACCACCATCTTGGGCTGGAATTATTACAGCGAACGCTGCTTAGAATACCTCAGTGGACGCAAGCAAAAGGCTGTACTGGCATTTCGTTGGCTCTATATCATTTGCATCTTCATTGGGCCTTATATGACCGTGTCGGCCGTTTGGACCATTGCTGACATCTTTAATGCCTGCATGGCAGTACCTAATATGATTGCGCTTTTTGCACTCTCTGGCATAGTGGCAAAAGAGGCACGCGATTACTTCCGTCGCCTGAAAGCAGCCGGAGGCGATGAGAAAAAGATGGAGCCCCGTAAAGAAGATCCTGCTGACTGGAAAAGCCCCAAGCCCGAAGGAGCCGGTGTCTAGGGGCTCTTTCCGCGTCCCTCATATCCGCACCTAAGTAGTATGATGAGGTGAATAGCCTATAGCGGTGAACTACCAATGAGGGGGTATCTCATGAAGGTTCTTTTAATCAATGGCAGCCCGCACAAAAACGGCTGCACCTACACGGCGCTGCGCGAGGTAGCAGACACCCTTGAAGCCGAAGGCGTAGAGACCGAATTTGCCTGGGTAGGCACTAAGCCGGTAGCTGGTTGTCTTGCCTGCAGAAGTTGCAGACAAACAGGGAAATGCATTCAAGATGAGGATGAAGTCAACCAGATCATCGAACGGCTTGACAGTATTGATGCTATCGTGGTGGGTTCTCCCGTGTACTACTCGGGACCATCAGGCCAAATCCATGCCTTTTTAGACCGCCTCTTTTATGCAGGCAGTGGCTTTGCCGGCAAGCTGGGTGCGGCGGTGGTGAGCTGTCGTCGCGGCGGAGCTAGTGCCACCTTCGACGTGCTGAACAAGTACTTCGGCATAAGCAATATGCCTATTGTAAGCAGCCAGTACTGGAACCAGGTACACGGCAACACACCCGATGAAGTACGCCAGGATATCGAAGGCATGCAGACCATGCGAACCCTGGGCCAAAATATGGCCTGGTTATTGAAGTGCATCGAAGCTGGTCGCGCCTCTGGCATTGACCTGCCAAGCTATGAGCCTCAAACCCCCACTAATTTCATTCGCTAAACCTAAAAGAAGCTGAAAGAACGGCTTAGAGAACAAAGGAAACTTCCTCCACACCATGCAAAAAGGCTGTGCATTTGCACAGCCTTTTTGCGTATTGGGGGTTATAAAGTTGGGGTTATGGCACAAATCTGTCTCATTTTGTGCACTGGAGAAACCCCAATGGAGGGCTTCCCCCCTTTATCGCAGTTCAACGCCCAATTTCTTAGAAATAAATCCAAATAATCAGGCAATAATTGATCTGCTCAGCGGTAACTAGAAAT
>CAYSMG010000175.1:0-2928 GCA_964432045.1 uncultured Eggerthellaceae bacterium | reverse complement strand
CAAAGGTAAGTTAAAACCTTGACATTTCAAAGCCGCAACCATTTCCGGAAGGAAAGGCAGGGGCGCAGAAACACAGAGAAGGCCGCCCGCACACTTGGGGCAGCCTTCTCATTCACACATTTAATAAAAAAGAGAGAGAGGGGGGATTCCTCATCAATCGTCGGCCACGAGGCCTGTGTATCTGTAGCCGGACACTTTATATTTGGCAAAACCGAGTTCTGCGGGGTTGGTGTCGTTGCTGAAAGACACATAGAACACGATGCTGTCGGCCGGCATACCGCTGGGGGTGGTGGCGGCACTGAGCAGAATCTTTCCGTCTTCAATGGTCACGTCGCAGTCGTCATAGGCTTCGTTGGCCACGCTGCCGTTTGTGCTGAAAGTCAGCGAGTTCACATCGCAGTTGACACGCACGGTGTAGTCCCAGAAGTAACCCAAATCGCTCACATACATTTCGGTGGCCACGTTGGCAGCCGTGTTGTAGGTCAACAGGAACGTGTTGCCCAGGCCGAAAAGCTCGTCGTCTTCATAAACCGTCGTACCATTGTCGTCCACGGCAGTGACGGTGACATACCACTCTCCTGCCAATGCTTCCGTGGCCGTTCCGCCGACCTCGTCTTTCTCACAGGAGGCAAACGACACTCCCATGAACATCATCAGTAAGTATATTGCTTTTTTCATATAGTCAAATCATTAATAAAAATTTTCTTCTGTTATTTTCACCAATGTCACAGTCAGGGTATAGCTGTTGTAAGTCACGTAGAGCGTGATGGTTCCAGTTTCAGGGTCATACGTACTGCCATTGGCAATGCCTAATTCCACTGAACTGGTGAAATACCAACTTCCGACTTCGCCTACCTGTGTAATCGAATTGTCAGCGTTTATCTGGAAGTTGACCTCAGCATGGAAGTCATAGGTAGGTTCGTAGCCCGGATATACGCCACTGAAATAGAAACCACCCATAATGTCATCCAGCAAATAGGTTCCGTCGCCATTGTCGGTGATGTAAATAACAGCATCCGTGTAAGTAGCAGACGGAGTTACACATTCACCCCAATAGAGCGTGGCAACATTGTCGGGGTCTACCACATAAACCGAGCGTGTGGATGATGCTGAAAAACCATCAACATTGTAAATGGTATATGTAATGGAATACACTCCAGGGGTCGAATAGTCCACCGCAGAAGTAACTATCACTTCGTCAGTTACATCTTCTCCATCCAATTCAGCATAGTAGCCCTCTTCTTCATAGGTCTCGCCCACATTGACCAGCACTGAGGAATTACCCTCAAGCGTAAGCGACGGGTAGTAGGTGATGAAGGTCATGCCCTCGGTGTCCTTGTCGCAGCTTGTCGGCAAGATAGCGGCCAGTACAAACAGTATACTATAAATTATTTTGCTTTTCATTGTTTGTCTTCATTTTAATGGATTAAACAGTTTCTCGTTCATTCAGCCCAGAAGATGGGGGTGGTGTGGCCGGGGAAAGTCGGCGTATTCGAGTTACGTGCAGTTGAACTTTCGGGATAGGGCCAGCGCATCAGCAGCTGGTTGCTGCCCACCTGGTTATACACCGAGATGGGGGTGTAGAGCGTGCCCGGCTGGTAGTCAGAAGTGTCGTAATCACCCGAGTTTGCGTCATAGAACGTGGAGCCCGAAACCGACGTGTCAAAGGCGGGATAGCCCAAACGGCGCAAGTCGCAGTAGCCCTCAAACGGGTTGGTGCCAGACATGGCAATCCACTTGGCCAGACCGATGCACTCCTCAAAGTTGTTCTGGTCATAGGGATAGCGGGCAATGTTCTCAGCCGCGCCGTCCACGCCTGCCGAGCTGAACGATGCCTCGATGGCAGCCTCATAGTGTGCCTGTGCCTGTGACGAGTTGCCGGTGCGTGCATAATATTCGGCAATGAAGAACTCGGTTTCGGCCATCGTGAGCATGTCGAGCGGCATGGTTGCCGAGGCCACCGGGAAGCTAAACGAATCGACGGTAATATCAGAGCTCGAGCTACAGTTGGTGCCCGAAGGGCCACCGAAGTATTCGCCGTCACCGTTGACTTCAAAGAAGGCTGTCAGGCGCGGGTCTTGATATTCGATGTTGCCCATTTCATCCTCCACCTGCATGGTGCCGCAAAGAGCCAGGTTCAACACTATGTTATTGCTAACACCGGTCGTGGTTGAAAAATTGCCCGTATAAAACGGGTTGCCGTTGAGATCCGAATTAGACCAGCAGTCGGTGTAGGCCACGTCTTCCGTGGGGAAGTTGTCTTCGGCAATCAGGGCTGCCACTTGTGAGGAGACGTCCTGCGCATTCCACATGCGCATCAGGATGCGCAGCTTCAGCGCATTGGCAAAGCGAATCCACGGCGCAGCCGTTTCACCCGAATAGAGGAAGTTGGTGCAGACAGGGTCGCTTGAAGAGACGTTGGCCAGGGCTTCGTCCAGCTCGCTCAGAATGCCCTGATAAACGGTCAGCCCATCGTCATAATGCGGGTTCAGGTTGCTTACGTCTAATGCTTCCGTGTAGGGGATTTCACCATAGCAGTCCACCAGTGCCTGATAGGCAAATGCACGCAGCACGGTTGCAGCCAGATAGGTGCCCCAGTCTTCATCGGCGGCTGCCAGCTCGCGGATGGTCTGCAAGTTGTTTTGCCCGCGCTGCGTCATCTGGGTGTAAAAACTGCTGCTGCGCGTGGCTGTCATCTCAAACTGCGAATAGCTTTCATAGTTTGATGAGCCGGGAGTCTGGCTATAAATCTGCGAAAAAAAGCCGCCCGTGAGGCGAAGGTAGTCACCATAGCTGGCTGCCACATTCATTTCTGCCGCAGGCATCAGCATGCTGGTGGTGATGTTCTCCTCGGTGATTGAGTTGGGGTCTTGGTTGATGTCCAGATAGCTGTCACAAGACGCCAGACACAAACCTGCCACAAAAGTC
>CAYSMG010000174.1:0-2950 GCA_964432045.1 uncultured Eggerthellaceae bacterium | reverse complement strand
TGCTGGTTGATACCTATGATGTGGAGCAGGGTATCAAAAATGCTATTACGGTCGGTCTTGAAATGCGCCAAAGGGGCGAGCGGCTCTCTGGTATTCGCATTGATTCGGGCGACCTTGCCTGGCTGGCGAAGATGGCACGGCGCATGCTTGATGAGGCAGGACTTACTGATTGCGGTATAGTGCTTTCCAACGACCTGGACGAGCAAACCATTCAGTCCATTCGCGATGAGGGTGCCCAGGTGAACTCATGGGGGGTTGGTACGAAATTGGCCTGCGCCTACGACCAGCCAACATTGGGCGGGGTGTATAAGCTTTCTGCTTCGCGTGAGTCAAGCGATATGCCCTGGGAAGACCGACTTAAGATCTCTGAAAGCGTGGTCAAGCTTACCGTTCCGGGAGTCTTGGATGTGCGCCGTTATTACTACGATGATGGTCGAATTGCCGGGGACATGGTTTTTGATGTGAATGCTTCGGTGGATGCCTGTGAAACCATTGTTGATCCCTTCGATTCGCTTCGTCAGAAAAAGCTTTCAGGCATGCGCTTCGAAACCCTTCTCAAGCCTTTGGCGCGAGGGGGGCATGCGGTTCTTGATAGGGCTGGACGTGATGCGCTCGTGGCTCAAAAGCGCACCAGAGCACAACTTGCCACCTTGGATGAAAGCCAAAAGCGTATGCTTAATCCGCACACCTATCCGGTAGGGCTTGAGCGTGGGCTCTACGAACGCAGGCGTAGCTTGGCTGCGCGCATGCGCGGTTTGAGTTCCTAGGATTTTGCTTAGTTTTGGCATTAATTACGCATATCGCCTAAGATAGACCAACTTAACTTTTCTTACACGAAAGTGGGATGTCTCAATCAGAAATTAGGATGTGGATTAATCTGTATTGATGCTTACTCTAGGAAAACTTTAGGCAAAAGTGTCTCTTAGCTATGATCCTTATTTAGGAAAGGAGCCTCGATGACTTGCTCGTGCAACCTCATTATTGATTCCTGCTGCGATTTGCCCTTTGAAGTGATAAATCGTCCGGGGGTCGAACTGATTGAGTTTCCCTACATTACCGAAGAGGGTGAGCGCAGTGATGATTTGTACCAGTCGATAACGCCTCATGAATTTTTTCAGGCAATGCGTGAGGGTTCTCAGCCCACCACAGCTCAGGTGCCCATTCCGGTATACCAAGAGTATTTTCAGCGCGCGATAGATAGTGGCGTGCCAACTCTTTGTCTTTGCTTTTCCAGCGGTTTGTCTGGTAGCTACGACGCTGCTGCTTTGGTATATTCTCAGCTAAAAGAAGAGCATCCCGATGCGCCCTTACACTTGGTAGATACCCGTTTGGCATCGGTTGCTGAGGCACTTCTGGTCTATGAGGCCATTCGTCAGCGCGATAAGGGGCTTTCTGCCGAAGAGCTGGCACAGTGGGCACTCGAGGCACGTTTTTACGTGGACGCCCTTTTTATGGTTGATGATTTGGAAGCGCTTCGGCGCGGTGGACGAATTCCCTCTTCAGTTGCCTATGCCGGGGCAAAGCTTGATGTGAAGCCGCTGTTGACCATTGGTCCCGATGGTAAGTTGTCGCTTACTGGGGTGGCGCGCGGTCGTAAAAAGGGCATTAAACAGCTGGCTGACTACTATGCTAAGCGGGTTGACAAGGAAGGTTCTGCGCGGGTAGCGGTTATTGGTAATGCTGATTGTCCAAAGGATGCCCAGCGGCTTAAGGAAGAGCTTGAGAAAAACGACGACTCACTCTTGTTTTTAGAAAGCAGCATTGGTCCGGTTATTGGTTCACATGTGGGTCCGGGAATGATTGCTGTGGTATTTTGGGGCAAGGACAAGCGCGAAGAACTCTCGGTTGCCGATCGTATTGCTCGTAAGGTGAAACAGGCCTAGGACACAGGAGCACAAGAAGGAATGGAAAACACCTTTTTCTTTTTTGGCAATGAAACAATTGGCGAGACTCTGACGCGTTTTTCAGCAAATGCGGCCTGGCAGCGAGTTGATTCGCTGGCAGAAGCTAGCGTGCTTGTTACCTATTGCTCTTCACAACAAAGGCTTGAAGATGCCTACTTTGGTGATGGGGGCTTTGTTCAGACAGCGCAGCCTCAGACCATACTGCTTGACTTATCGCCCTCATCTCCTGGCTTTTCTCGTGAGCTATCTGCGGTTGCTATGGTAAGTGATCTGCGTCCGGTAGAGGCTCCCTTGGTGGTTCTTGATCCTAGTAGAGCAGATGCCTTTTCACGTCCCGACAATCTTATGTGCTTTGTGGCAGGCGAAGAGGATGATGTTGAGGCAGCCTCTTTGCTTCTGGAGGCCTTTGTGGGGCAGGTAAAGGTAGAGGGAGTCTTAGGTTCGGCTCAGCTTGCGCGGGCGGCGTGCACTATTCAGCAGGTCTCGAACATGGTTGCTGCAGCCGAAGCTCAGGCGCTATGTTATGCAGTACGTCGTTCCTTTGGGGCTTCCACTCTTGCTGAAAAGGCGCCCTATCCTGAAAATGATTTGGTGGCAGCTTGTTTAAAGGCCATTGCGCAAAAGCAGTTCGAGGGGAGCTACACCCTTGAAATGATGATGGGCGAGCTTTCTGCGGCGCTGATGGCGGCTGATGATGCCGATCTTATTTTGCCCCAAACCGAGGCATGCATGCATCTTTTGGAGCTTTTGGCCGTTATTGGCGGTTCGGATAAATCACCCCTTGCCCTGTCTTTGGTTTATGGGGAAGAGAAGGAATGCGCAGATCAGGGACTCGATTGGTCACGAGCTGAAGAAATGTATGGAAACACAGATGAAGAGGGTTTTGGCCAAGGTTATGCCCCTGCCTTTTTCGATCGTGGGGAAGATTTTGACTTCGATTCCGACTACGACGAAGACTTCGATGACTTTGATTCTTTCAATAATTACGAGAGGGGTTTTCGCGGCGGCTTTGGAAGCTATTCACCCAACTAGGCTGAATAAGAACT
>CAYSMG010000173.1:0-2989 GCA_964432045.1 uncultured Eggerthellaceae bacterium | reverse complement strand
TGAGTAGACTCAGGATAAGCCCTTGACATTCGCAAGCGGTTCGGTGTAGGCTCTGCTAATCTGCGCTTCCTAAAGACGGCGCGGTAGCTTTCTTTTTAAGGTAGAGAGAGAATGAAAACGATTTTTATAAACGAGAAAGACGTACAGCGAAAGTGGTACGTTATTGACGCCGCGGACAAGCCCGTGGGCCGCGTTGCCGCGAAGGCCGCCTTTATTTTGCGCGGAAAGCACAAGGTTTCCTTTGCTCCAAATCAGGAGTGCGGCGACTACGTGATTATTGTGAACGCCGAAAAGGCTGCGATGACAGGGGCCAAGCCCGATGACAAGATGTATTACCATCATTCGGGGTATCCGGGAGGACTTAAAGCCATGAATTACAAGAAGCTGCTCCAGCGCCACCCCGACGCGCCGATTAGGCTTGCGGTAAAGGGAATGCTCCCCAAGGGACGGCTTGGCAGAAGACTTTTGAATAACGTGAAGATTTACGGCGGCGCGGAGCATCCGCATTCCGCCCAGAATCCTCAAGCTATGGAAATTTGAAAAAGGGGATTAGTGTGAAAAACTTAGGAATGGGCACGGGCAGGCGGAAAACGGCTGTAGCTCGTGTGTACATCCGCGAAGGAAGCGGAAAAATCGTTGTTAACAGCAAAGAGCCTTCCAGCTACTTTGCCACGGCGGACCAGGTGCAAATAGCCATGCGCCCGCTTATGGTTACCGCTTCTGAAAACAAGTACGACATTCTTATTAACGTTAGAGGCGGCGGCTTGAACGGGCAGGCGGGGGCGTGTAGCCATGGGATTGCCCGTGCTCTTGCGCAGGTTGACGAGGAAAACCGCCCCTCACTAAAGGCCAACAGCCTGCTTACGCGCGATCCTAGAATGGTTGAGCGCAAAAAGTATGGGCAGCGCGGTGCCAGAAGAAGATTCCAGTTTAGCAAGCGCTAACCCCTCTTTTGCCGTTGCCGCCGCTAGGGACGCAGGCGGCGGCGTTCTCCGCATCGCGCTAGAGCCCCTTGCGCCCGCTGATAAAGGCGGAGGCAAATGGCTTTATTTAAGAAAAGAATACCTTTTAGACCCAAACGGGGGAGGCGCGCCCCCGCTTGCCGCCCTTCTTTTTGAGGAACCTGCGGTGGCTTTCCCTATTTTGCTTAAAAGTGAAGAGACGGAGTTGCTTTTTCGCGCGGCGCGGGCATTTGAAGCCGAGCGCGCGGCGGAAAGATACCTTTCGCGAGCAGAACACTCGCGCTTTTTGCTTGAGCGCAAGCTCATCAAAAAAGGCTTTCCCTTGCAAGAAGCCGCCCCCGCCCTTGATTTTCTTAAAGCTGAAAAAACCCTTGACGACGGGCGCTTTGCCCTAGCCTGGCTTAACACGCGCGCCGCCCTTCACCCGGAAGGAAAGGCCGCCCTCTTTGCGGCTCTTCTTGAGCGGGGCGTGTCGCGGGAGACCGCCGCCGCGGCGATTTCCGCCTTTTTTGAGTTGCACAATGAGGAGGAGCTTTGCCTGCGCGCCGCTGAAAAGCTAATAAGGCGCGGGCGTTCAAGCGAAAAGCTCATCTCCTCGCTTGTCTCGCGCGGTTTTCCATTGAACATGGCGCTTTGCGTTGCAAAAGAAAGCTTAAAAGTAAAATAAAAAAAGCGGCTTGCGCACTTCTGCAAACCGCCTTTTTGAGCCACACAGGATTCGAACCTGTGACCTTCGCCTTAAAAGGGCGTCGCTCTACCTACTGAGCTAGTGGCCCGCGCGCCGCTTGAGGGCGCAAAAGCCACTATACTGGTGTCCGCCCCCGCGTGTCAAGGGGAGGGCGGGGCAAGCAGAACCTTCGCGGAACGCGCCGCTAAATCTCTGCTTGCCCCGCCCTATGCTCTGTTAACTGCTGTCTTTTAACTGTCAGCTAACCTAAAATCCAAACCCTATCCCTAACGCCATGTTGTAGACGGGGCGCTCGCCGGGCTCATAGCCCAGCTCCCTGCCGTAGAAGGCCATGTCAAGCTGGAATATGTTCCTTATGTTAATGCCCAACCCAAGCGCCGGGTAGGTTTCATAAAGCCCCGCGCGTAAGGAAAGAATATTAAAGAGGACAGCCTCTAGCCCGACAGAGACATTGAGGACAGGATTGCGCGCTGTAACGTCCGCGACATTGAGCAAGTCGCTCATGCCTGCGGCAAGCGTAAAGCCTGTAATGGCGCGCCAGCTGCGTGGAAGGCGCGGCTGCCATGCAATGCCCACTTGCAGGTCGCGGTCAAGGGTTGTGTTCCCCGATGAGGTCCTTTCCATATTGGCTAGGGCATAGACTGAGTCATGCTCGCCGTAGAAAACCGCCGTGTAAACGTCCTTGCAGACAACGCCTATGGAAAGGCTTCCTGCAAAGCGATAAAGGAGGCCTAAGTCAAAGCCCGCCCCTATCGCGGAGTTGACAGGGAAGCTTTCAAGGTTAAAGTTCATCAACGTGCTAACCAAGTTGAGGACTGAATCAGACTGGGTAGCATCTGCCTGCACAAAGAGCTTTCCCTGCACGCCAAGAGCTAGCTCGTGGCGGCGCGTGTTAATAACCTTATAGCCAAAGCCGCCTGTAACTAAAAGCTCCTCGCCTAAGGAAAAGTCTGCCGACGTGGCGGAAGCGACATCGGCGGAAAGATATGTGCGGTTAAAGACGCCAAAGCCAAAGTTCTTTGAAACATACGCAACGGAAAGCGGTCCTGTGATGTTAGCGCCAAAATAAACGCCGTTATTCGCCCGCACGGCATCTGTAACCGCGCTCGTTATGTCTTGCGTGCTCCCCCCGCCTGTGGCAGTGTTAACAATGTTTAAGGCGTCAGAGAATGGCCCAGAAGCTTGAGCCTCCAAGCCAATAATGCGCATGGTCCTCTCTTCAAAGGCAAGAGCTGCGGGGTTTGTGCTTAAAGTGTCCACGCCGCGCCTTGTGAGGGCAGGGTTAGCGCCGCCCATAGCGTTAAGCCTTGAAGAGACAATCTCTGGCTTTACCGGCGTG
>CAYSMG010000172.1:1481-3005 GCA_964432045.1 uncultured Eggerthellaceae bacterium | reverse complement strand
TGCAGGGCGTGTATGTGTCCCAGGGTGTAGACATCAATGACAAGCATATCGAGGTTATTGCCCGTCAGATGCTGCGCAAGGTGGCCGTCCTTGATTCTGGTGATTCCGAGCTTCTGCCGGGTCGCCAGATGAACCGCTTCGAGTTTGAAAAGGCAGCCAACCAGCTTATCGCTGAGGGCAAGGAGCCTCCGGTAGGTCAGCCTCTGCTTTTGGGTATCACCAAGGCTTCACTGGCAACCGATTCATGGCTCTCAGCCGCTTCCTTCCAGGAGACCACCAAGGTCTTAACCGATGCCGCTATTGAGGGCAAGACCGATCATCTGCTTGGTCTAAAGGAAAACGTCATTATTGGTAAGCCTATTCCCGCTGGTACGGGCCTTAAGCGCTACCACGACGTGCATCTTACCTATAAGGGTCGTCCCATCAATGATCATGTGGAGGGCGAGCAGCTGCCTGAATACGCTCCTGAAGCCCTGCGCGATATCGAAGAGCTTCTGCCTCAGCCGCAGGATTGGTCGCTTGATGGCGAGGGTTACCTGAGCATGGGCAGCAACTACGGCAGCTACTACAGCGGCCTTTCCTTGAGCCATCGCGGACCGAAGTTAAGCGATGAGGAGGCGCGCCTGTACATCTACGATGATCTGGGCGTATCCCAGCGCTGGGCAAACAAGTTCAGCGAGGCCGGCATTGAAACGGTGGCTGACCTGGTGGGTCACACCGAAGAAGACCTGCTGCGCATCGAAGGTATTGGTGCGAAGGCTATCGAAGAGCTGAAAGAGGGTCTGTCGGAACATGGCCTGATGCGGGTGATTGAAGACGACCTCTCAGCCACCAGCGATGATATGAGCCAGCTTCTGGATATGGTCTTTAGTCCTGACGACAACATCCTTATCGGCGGGGATGAGCCGCCGCGCTTTAATACCGAGGGTGAGGAAATGCTGGGAGAGGCCCTGCCGCCGCGTTCCTATCAGCGCAACCTTGAAGAGCTTGATGCCCTGCTTGGTTCGGTGGGATCCCTTGGCTTTGGCATCACCTCAAGTGATGAGGAAGAAAAAGACGATTCCTCTAGTGAAGAAGACGAGCAAGACTAAGCTTTCTTGTACGTCAGAATGAGTGAAGAAGGGGTGTAATCACCCCTTCTTTCCTGTAAGGCTTTCTTTTGGGGCCGAGACCTAAAGGGGGAGCTTATGGCGCAAAAGACCTATATTCCACAGGGGGAAACACCCTCTTCAAATCAAATAGGTACCAGCTTAGAAGCGCTTTGCCGCACCATTTCGGCTAGGCAGGACGCAGGGGAGGAAAGCTATACCTACCGGCTTCTTACCGGCTCCTTGGATGCCCTTCTAAAAAAGGTGGCAGAAGAATCTCTTGAGCTAGCGCTTGCCGCAAAGGATGTTGAGTCGCAGGCTATATCGGCCATTGCGGCAGCCTTGGCGGTACAGGCATCTGAAGCGAGTGGCCCGTTTCAGGATGACTGGGTCCAGGACCAGGATGACCGGGATGGTCGGATTCAGGATAACCAGG
>CAYSMG010000172.1:0-1381 GCA_964432045.1 uncultured Eggerthellaceae bacterium | reverse complement strand
GCTGTTGTGCTTAAGCCTGAGCATGTTCGAAGGAGGTAGCCTGAATGACGCGCTTATTTGGAACCGATGGAGTGCGGGGTATCGCCAATACCCAGCTCACTGCTCCCTTGGCTTATCGTTTGGGGCAGGCCTCAGCAAAGTTTTTAGGCAAGACCATTGTGGTGGGTAAAGACACCCGCCGCTCGGGCGACATGCTTGAAGCTGCCTTGGTGGCAGGCATTACCAGTGCCGGCGCAAGCGCACTTTTGTGTGGAGTTATTCCCACCCCGGCCGTTGCCTTTTTGGTGCGCGAACTGAATGCTGCTGGCGGGGTGGTAATCTCTGCCTCGCACAATCCGCCGGAATACAACGGGATCAAACTCTTCGACGCCCAGGGTTACAAACTATCCGATGCCTTAGAAGATGAAATTGAGGCCTTTGTCACCCAAGGTGGCCTTGAGGGCGAAATTGAGCGTGCTCAGGCTGCCGGCGATGATGAGATCAATATGCCCACCGGGGCTGACCTGGGCATGGCTATAGAGCTGCCCGAGGCAGAGGATATGTATGTCAGCCACGCGGTAAGCTCCATCATAGCCCAGGGTATAGACTTTTCCGGCCTTGTCATCGCCCTTGATGCTGGGCATGGTGCCTCAAGCCTCACCAGCCCAAAGGCCCTGCGCCTTTTGGGGGCAGAAGTGGTGGTTATCAACGATGACTACGATGGCACTGACATCAATGTTGAATGTGGCTCAACTCACCTAGAACCTCTGCGTCAGCTTATGAAGGAATCGGGTGCCGATCTTGGTATTGCGCACGATGGAGATGCCGACCGTGTCATGCTCATGGCTCCCGATGGTACAGAAATTGATGGCGACATGATTGAAGCGGTCTGTGCTCTGGATATGAAAGAGCGCGGCGAGCTTGCCCATGACACTGTAGTGACCACCGTTATGTGCAATCTGGGTTTTGTGCATGCTATGCGCGATCATGGCATCAAGGTGATACAAACCAAGGTCGGCGATCGCTATGTTCTAGAGGAAATGCGTGCTGGCGGCTACCTCATTGGTGGTGAACAGTCGGGGCATATGATCTTGTCTCAGCACAACTCAACCGGCGATGGCCTTATGACGGCCGTCCAATTCATCGCGGCTGTCAAGCGCAGCGGCAAAAGCCTTTCTGAGGCGGTATCGGTGATGAAGCGCTTCCCTCAGACCCTCATCAATGTCAAGGTGAAGGACAAGCACACAGTAAGCGAAAATCCTGCCGTTAAGGAAGCCCTTGCTGCTGCTGAAGCTCAGTTGGGCGATTCTGGTCGGGTGCTTTTGCGCCCCTCGGGTACCGAGCCGGTGGTGCGGGTTATGGTGGAGGCGGAAAGCCAGGAGGATGCCGAAGATCATGCCCG
>CAYSMG010000171.1:0-3033 GCA_964432045.1 uncultured Eggerthellaceae bacterium | reverse complement strand
GCAAATATTCGCGAGTGGCGCAAGCCTGAACCTTACAAGGGTAAGGGCATTCGCTACGAGGACGAGCGCATACGTCGTAAGCTTGGCAAGGCTGCCAAGGGCGACTAATCAAAGCGGGCAATAACAGGTTTTGAAAGCGAAGGATAGATTATGAAAAAGCTTCAAGAGAAACAAGCCAGGCTTGCCCGCCGTCATCGTCGTGTTCGTGGCAAGATTTCTGGCACTGCTGAGCGTCCGCGCTTGTGCGTAACGCGCAGCAACAACAATATCTACGTTCAGTTTGTAGATGACGTAGCACACAAGACTCTTTGCGGTGTATCCACCTTAGGCCCGGACTTCAAGGCTACGGGTAAAAGTGGTGCCAATGTCGAGGGTGCAAGTGTGCTCGGTGCTATTGCAGGCAAAAAAGCTCAGGAATGCGGAATTACCAATGTCGTGTTCGATCGCGGCGGGCATCTGTACCACGGTCGAGTAAAGGCTCTGGCCGAGGCTGCCCGCGAAGCCGGCTTGAAATTCTAGAAGGGGTTGGAGTTTATGGCTCGTAAACAACAGCAAAACGACAGCGCCGTTCCCGAGCTTCAGGAGCGCGTCGTTTACATCAACCGCGTATCGAAGGTTGTAAAGGGTGGTCGTCGCTTTGGTCTTACCGCTTTGGTGGTTGTGGGCGATGGTAATGGCCACGTAGGCGTAGGTATGGGTAAGTCTTCTGAGGTGCCTACCGCCATTAAAAAGGGTGTCGAAGATGCCAAAAAGAACATGTTCACCGTGCCTTTAACCGATTCCAAGACGATTCCCCATGAGATTATGGGCGAGTTCGGTTCAGGCAGGGTGCTCATCCGCCCGGCCGTTCCTGGTACCGGCGTTATGGCCGGTGGTCCGGTTCGCGCCATCATGGAACTTGCCGGTGTGAGTGATGTTATCACCAAGTCCTTGGGTACCAGCAATGCCATGAACGTGGTCAAGGCTGCCGCTGAGGGCTTAAAGCGTATGGAAAGCCCCGAGCAGGTAGCAGCTCGTCGTGGTGTGAGCGTGGCGCAGATCTTTGGCCGGAAGGAGCAGTAGGCATGTCTAAGACAAAAAAGACCCTGCGCATCACCCAGGTAAAAAGCTCCATTGGTTATAAGAAAGATCAAGAAGCTACTCTGCGTTCGCTGGGCCTGGGTAAGATTGGTCGCAGTGTTGACCAGGTGGATAATGACGCGGTTCGCGGCATGATTTTTAAGGTGCAGCATCTGGTAGAGGTCGAGGAAATATAATTTACTCGACAACATTCTCAAATGAGGTAGAATACGCGATTGGCACAGGCTTTCTTCTGTTGTCAATCGCGCGTGTTTAGTAGTTTGCTGGCGGCGAGCTGCCAGCACTAGGTATATCCTAGGGCGAAGGAAGGAACTTGTGTTATGGAACTGAAGGATCTTACTCCGGCAAAGGGCGCAACCAAAGCGCGCAAGCGCGTGGGTCGCGGTCCCGCATCGGGCACTGGTAAAACAGCTGGCCGTGGTTTGAATGGCCAGAAGTCTCGTGCGGGTGGCGGCAAGGGTCCGCGCTTTGAGGGTGGTCAGACTCCTTTGGCCATGCGTTTGCCTAAGCTTCCTGGCTTTAAGAGTCGCAATCGTGTGGAGTATCTGCCTGTCAACGTATCTCGCCTGGAAGAGAACTTTGAGGCCGGTGAGGTAGTTGATGGCGAAAGCTTGAAGGAAAAGGGCATCATCAAGCATGCTGACGCTTTGGTAAAGGTGCTTGGCGATGGCCAGATCACAAAAGCTTTGACGGTTAAGGTAGACAAGGTGTCCGCTTCTGCTAAGGAAAAGATTGAAGCGGCTGGTGGAAAGGTCGAAGAGCCTTGCTAAGCTCCCTCATCGATGCGTTCAAGGTCCCCGAGCTGCGTAAAAAGATCCTTTTTACGTTAGCTATCTTGGCCTTGTATCGTTTGGGTGCCTACATACCGGTACCCGGCATTCCCTTTAATGAATTCGCGAGCGCTTTCTCGTCTTCGGGCGTGTCCATGACAATGCTCGACCTGTTCACCGGTGGTGCTCTGTCTAATTTCTCGGTGTTCTCGCTGGGTATCATGCCCTACATCACTGCCTCAATTATTATGCAGCTTATGCAGGGCGTAATTCCTGCGGTGGGGCGTTGGGCACGAGAAGGCGAACCAGGCCGTCGCAAAATCACGCAGGCTACCCGTTATCTCACCCTGGCTTTAGGTCTTATTAATGCCATTGGGTACTTGCTTCTGTTTAAGTCCGACCAGTATGGAGTGGTCTTTAGCAGCGAGGTTCCCGAGATTCTTACCAATGTTATCGTGGTATTCACGCTTGTAGCAGGTACGGCTCTTATCATGTGGATGGGCGAGCTTATCACCCAGCGTGGTGTGGGTAACGGCATGTCGCTGATCATCTTTGTCAGCATTGTTTCACGCGTACCTTCAGCTATCTTCTCTTCGCTGACGGAAACATCCGCCGATGACTACCTCAGGATTGCCATCACCGTCCTTATTCTTCTGGTTGTATTGCTGTGCATCCCGGCGATTATTTTTATCGAGCGAGCACAGCGTCGTATTCCGGTAAATTATGCGAAGCGTGTGCAGGGTCGCAAGGTCATGGGTGGGCAGTCGACCTACATTCCCTTCAAGGTGAATGCAGCAGGCGTTATCCCCATCATCTTTGCAAGCTGCATTATTTACTTCCCGGCTCAGCTTGCGGCTTTATTTAATGTGGGCTGGCTCACTACTGTGGCAAATGCCATTTCTACTGGTTGGATCAACTGGATCTTAACCGTAGTGCTTATCGTATTCTTTGCGTATTTTTACACCTCTATGGTGTTTAATCCAGAGGAAACCAGCGATAACCTGCGCAAACAGGGTGGCTTTATTCCGGGTGTGCGTCCGGGCACTGCCACCGTGCAATACATTAAAGATGTACTGCATCGGGTAACCTTGCCGGGTGCTATCTTTATCGCCATTATTGCGGTAGTACCTACCATCTTGTTCTACTTCACCAATAACCAGCTTATTCAGGCCTTTGGTGGTAC
>CAYSMG010000170.1:0-3060 GCA_964432045.1 uncultured Eggerthellaceae bacterium | reverse complement strand
GCTTCAAGCCAAGCTCAGCAAGCCTCCCTTCGGTCGGCTCGCTGGGGGCTTGCTGAGCTTGGTTGGCGGGCGAGCTAAGGCGGCGGGCAGTGAGTGGCTCGCCGCTTTTTATTTTGAGCTAAGAGCTACCAGCTACCAGCTACCAGCTACCAGCTACCAGCTAATTCCCCTTCTCTTTCATTGACAGCGGGGCAAAGAGGCTTTACACTCTTATATTGGAATGTTGCCAATAATAAGGGGCGCGGTTTGGTGCGCGCGTTGCCCGCTTTTTAGGAGTTTTTATGCCTGACTTTCTCTCCGATGCCGACTTTGAAAGGTTCCGCAAGCTCATTTACGATGAAAGCGGGATAACCTATTCAGAGACAACCCGCCCTGTTCTTGAAAGCCGCATCCGCGACGCGCTAAGGAACAAGGGGCTTGCCTCTGTGGACGAGTACTTCAATCTGGTCTGTTCTAATGGCGACGCTCTTAACGAAATGCTGGATTCTGTTACAACAAACTTGACGCAATTCTTCCGCAACCGGCCGCAGTTTGACACCCTTGAGCGCTTTGTCTTGCCCGAAATTATCCAGCGAAAAACCGCCTCGATGGATAAGAAAATCCGCGTGTGGAGCGCGGGCTGCTCTACAGGCGAGGAGCCTTACTCAATCGCCATGGTGCTAAAGGAAAACCTGCCGCCTTCCTTTAGCGCGGAGGTTATCGCCTCTGACATTTCGCTTAAGTGCCTTATGACGGCGCGCGCGGGCTTTTACAGCGACAGCAAGGTTTCAGGCGTTCCCGAAGACTTGCTTGCCAAGTACTTTGAGCGAAAGCCTAGCGGATGGCAGGCAAAGGCAGATCTTATGTCGATGATTCGCTTTGACTATCATAACCTTTCGCACGAGGCGCATCTTTCAAACGTTGATGTTGTCTTTTGCCGCAACGTGCTAATTTATTTTGACGAGGCGGCGCAGAAGGCTGTTCTTGACAGCTTTTGGCGCGTTATGGCGGCAAAGTCCTTCCTTTTTATAGGCCACTCGGAGTCCCTTTTTGGAATGGAGACAAAGTTTGTCTTTGTAAAAACGCCGTGGGCGTGCATTTACAAGAAGGACGAGTAAGCCTGCATTGCCTGGCGTTGTTAATAAGGAAAAAAGCATGAATGAAAGCGACAAGATTTCTGTTTTGATTGTAGATGATTCGGCGCTAATGCGCTCCCTCATTTCTAAGATGGTGGAAAGCGACCCGCGCCTTAGGGTGCAGGACAAGGCGATGAACGGCCGCTTTGCCTTGCAGCGCATTTGCATTGAAGAGCCCGACGTTATTGTGCTAGACATCGAAATGCCCGAAATGAACGGGCTTGAGTTCCTTGACAGGCGCAAGAAGGCGGGCCTTGAAACGCCTGTGATTGTGCTTTCTAGCCTTGCGACGCGCGGGGCGGAGATTACAATGCAATGCCTAGAAAAAGGCGCGTCTGATTTTGTAACAAAGCCTTCGGGCTCCGTGTCCTTGGATATTCAAGGTGTTTCGGAAAGGCTCATTCCGCTTCTTTTGGGCTTTGGCGGGCGATACAAGACGATGAAGCTCGCGGGAAAGACAAAGCCCGTCCCCAAAGAGCTTATAAAGGAGTTTGTAGGACAGCTTGCCCCCTTAACGCGCGAGGAAGCCCGTCCTGTCCCCGCGCAAGAGGCTGCCGCGAGCCTTGAGCGCTTAGCAAGCGCGGACGCAGCAAAGGTGTCTTCCGCCGCTTTTAAGGAGAAGCTTCGCCGCCGCGCGGAGCCGGGAAAAATAGAGATTATAGCTATAGGCATTTCAACGGGCGGACCGAACGCCCTTCGCTCTGTCTTTCCAAAGATTAACCCGCTTTCGGTGCACCAGCCTATTGTTGTGGTTCAACACATGCCGCCCGGCTTTACAGAGGAGTTTGCCAACAGCCTGAACAGGATATGCCCGCTTGAAGTCCGCGAGGCGTGCGAGGGCGATGTGCTTAAATCTGGCCGTATCTTTATCGCTCCTGGCGACAGGCACATTACGGTAGAAAGGCGCGTGCCGGAGCCGGTTATCCACCTTTCCGAAGGCGAGCCGCGCAACGGGCACAGGCCCTCCGCCGACGTGCTCTTTGAAAGCGTGCGCCGCGAGTACGGAAACCGCGCGCTCGGCATAATCATGACAGGAATGGGGCGTGACGGCGCGCAGGAGCTAAAAAACCTTTATGAGGCCGGAAGCCGCACACTTGGGCAGGATGAGGCAAGCTGCATTGTCTACGGAATGCCGCGCGCCGCAGCCGAGCTGGGCGCCGTTGAAGAGCAAGTCTCGCTAGAAAACATGGCGGAAACAATTAACCGCTACGCCAAGGAGTTTGGCTAATCCTCACCCTTGCTGCCTGCTGCACCCTTAAAGCGGCAGTAGGCGGGTTCTTCAAGGATTTCTGCTACTTCCATCTCGCCATAGGCGCGGGGAAACTTTTTTCGCATTAAGGCTGAAAGCACACAAGCGGCAAGGGCTGCAAGGGCAAGGGCCGCTAGGGCGGCTAAAGGCTTTGCGTAGGCGGGAGATGAAGGGGCAGCCAAGTAGGCGGCAATAGCGACTGCAAGGGGAATGCCAAAAGAAAACGCCGCTTGCAAAAGAGCGCGGCCTTGCGGGAAAGAAGCCAGCACCTTCATGCCAGGCTTTAGGTCAAGACCGCGGCTATTCCTTGCCGCGAACGGCGGCGGCGCGTGAACCTCGCAGCCCGCGCAGCTTGAGCTGTTCGCGCCGGCATCCGGGCAAATGGAGCATGACTCAGGCTCCGGGGCAAGCCACACAAGGGCGCCTTCGGTCTTTAGCACAAAGGCCTTTCTGTTCACTGGCGCGCCTTGTCTTTTGGGTCTTCCTGCTCCTCGTCCTCTATTCCCATTTCTTTAAGCATTTTGGCGCACAGTGCCTGCTTTTTCGTCTTGCCAAGCTCGTCGTAAGTGTCGCGCAGGTTAATGAGCGCGTCAGCCGATTCTTCTGGCGCTAGGAAGGAAAGCGCGGTTTCAAAGGAGCGGGCGGCTTCCTCGTAGTTTTCCCTGCTAAAGCAAAGTACGCCAAGGTTGTTCCACG
>CAYSMG010000169.1:0-3061 GCA_964432045.1 uncultured Eggerthellaceae bacterium | reverse complement strand
GATCTTGATCGGTACCACCAATAAGCTCTTCAAGTCCGGCTGCAATGTCTTCCAAAGCGCTGGAGGCTTGCTCTTCGGTCTTGCGCGCATCTTCACTAAGGGCATCCAAGAGCGCCTGGTCCTGGTCTTCATCCTGGTCATCGACCGAAAGGTCAACCGTTTGATGGTTGTGACCTTCAAGCTCAACGTTCAAACAAAGCGACTTCATTTCCTTCACCAGCACCTTGAAGGACTCAGGCACCTCGGCAGGTGGAATGTTTTCGCCCTTGACGATGGCCTCATAGCTCTTCACACGGCCAGAGGTGTCGTCCGATTTCACGGTCAAGATCTCTTGCAGCACATTGGAGGCACCATAGGCATACAGTGCCCACACTTCCATCTCACCGAAGCGCTGACCACCAAACTGAGCCTTACCGCCAAGAGGCTGCTGGGTAATAAGGCTGTAGGGGCCAGTTGAGCGTGCGTGGATCTTGTCGTCAACCATGTGACCCAACTTCAGAATGTAGGTTTGACCTACGGTAATGGGCTCGCGGAAGGGCTCACCCGTGCGTCCATCATAAAGTGTGGTTTTACCCGTCCGTGAAAGCTGGGGCACAAATTCATCGCGGGCCTTGTCACCATACTTCGCATGATTGATATTGATAAGGTTGCGGTTAGCAGCCTCAATGGCATCGGAGATTTCTTTTTCATTGGCGCCATCAAAGACCGGCGTTGCCACAAAGATGGGGCCTTCCACAATCTCAGTGCTGTTCGGGTCATCCGACCAGCCCCACTTCGCTGCCCAACCCAGGTGATTTTCCAGCAGCTGACCAACGTTCATACGAGAAGGTACGCCCAGGGGGTTCAGCATGACATCAACCGGAGTACCATCGGCAAGATAAGGCATGTCCTCAACTGGCAAGATACGGCTGATAACGCCCTTGTTACCATGACGACCAGAAAGCTTGTCGCCTTGTTGCACCTTGCGCTTCTGAGCTACATATATGCGCACCAGCTCATTCACGCCAGGGGCAAGCTCATCACCTTCCGCACGGCTAAAGCGGCTAATACCAATTACGCGGCCACCGGCACCATGGGGCACCTTCAAGGAGGTGTCGCGCACTTCGCGGGCCTTTTCGCCAAAGATAGCACGCAAAAGACGCTCTTCAGAGGTGAGTTCGGTCTCGCCCTTGGGGGTTACCTTGCCCACCAGCACATCGCCAGGGAAGACCTCAGCACCTATGCGCACAATGCCGTCGGCATCAAGGTCAGCCAGCATGTCATCGGAAATGTTGGGAACCTCACGGGTGATCTCCTCAGGACCCAGCTTGGTGTCACGGGCATCAACCTCGTATTCGGCAATGTGGATAGAGGTAAGCAGGTCCTCTGCAACAACGCGCTCGGACACGATGATGGCGTCCTCGTAGTTAAAGCCTTCCCAGGGCATATAGGCCACCATGAGGTTTTGACCCAAGGCCAGCTCGCCGCCATCGCAGCTGGGGCCATCGGCTAAAACATCGCCGGCCTCTACCCGATCCCCCCGACGCACCAGCGGATGATGGTTGATACAGCCGCTTTGGTTGGAACGCTGGAACTTCGGCACCAGGTATTCATCGTATTCGCCCTCGTCATTGACAATGATGATGGTTTGGCCGTCGACATAATCAACCGTGCCCGAATTTTGGGCAACTAGGATTTCGCCCGAGTCGACCGCGATACGATGCTCAATACCAGTACCTACCAGAGGAGCCTGAGGGCGAAGAAGTGGCACAGCCTGGCGCTGCATGTTCGAGCCCATCAGAGCGCGGTTTGCGTCGTCGTGCTCAAGGAAGGGAATGAGCGAGGTTGCCACCGAGGTCATCTGGCGCGGAGACACGTCCATATAGTCAACCATCTCGGGCGAGACCTCTTCCGGGTCACCAAATTCGCCGGCAGCATTTTTTGCACGACAGAGCACCCTGGTCGACTTGATGAACTTGCCCTCTTCATCGCGATAGCCAAACTCACGCGTTTCAGCATCGAAGAGGTCGTTTGCCTGGGCAATGATGTAGTTTTCCTCTTCATCAGCCGTAAGGTAGTCAACCTCATCGGTCACCTTGCCGTCGATAACGCGGCGATAAGGCGTCTCAATGAAGCCATAGGAATTAACACGTGCATAAGTAGCCAAAGAACCAATCAGGCCGATGTTGGGACCTTCAGGAGTTTCAATGGGGCACATGCGTCCATAGTGCGAGGTATGAACGTCGCGGACCTCAAAGCCCGCGCGCTCACGCGAAAGGCCGCCCGGACCCAAGGCCGAAAGACGACGCTTGTGCGTAATTCCAGCAGCAGGGTTTGCCTGGTCCATGAACTGAGACAGCTGCGAAGAACCGAAGAACTCGCGAATAGCCGCCACGATGGGGCGAATGTTTACTAGGCTCTGCGGAGTGATGTCTTCGGGTTCCTGCATACTCATGCGCTCGCGCACAACACGCTCCATGCGCGAAAGACCAATGCGGAACTGGTTTTGGATCAGCTCGCCCACCGTGCGAATACGACGGTTGCCAAAATGATCAATATCGTCGGTTACAAAGCCTTCCTGGCCACTATGGAGACCAATGATGTAGCGCATGGCGCTCACGATGTCTTCACGAGTGAGGGTTGAACTGTCGTGATCGTCCTCAAAGCCCAGCTTCTTGTTGATCTTATAACGACCAACCTTGGCCAGGTCATAGCGCTGGGGGTTAAAGAAAAGCCCATCAAGAAGGGTACGGGCCGACTCAATGGTAGGCGGCTCGCCGGGACGGAAGCGCTTATACAGCTCGATGAGGGACTCTTCTTTGTTGGTAGCAGGATCGCGATCGAGGGTACGCAGTACCATCTCGTTGTTCCCCAAAAGCTCAAGTATTTCCTCGCGGGTTTCGGCAAGGCCCAAGGCGCGCACCAGAAGGGTTGCTGGCTGCTTGCGCTTGCGGTCAATACGCACCGAGAGCACATCGCGCTTGTCGGTTTCAAACTCAAGCCAAGCACCACGGCTGGGAATTACCTTGGCGTTATAGATAGTTCTATCGGAGGTTTTATCGCGTTCAGAGGCAAAGTAGAC
>CAYSMG010000168.1:0-3071 GCA_964432045.1 uncultured Eggerthellaceae bacterium | reverse complement strand
ATGGATCAATTAAAGAAAACAAAATTGCTGATTTTGTGATATTAGATAAAAACTATAATATAAAGGAAGTTTATATCAATGGGGAAAAAGTGTATGAGAAATAAGAATGTTTTAATTGCTAATGGTGGAGGACCAACCGCTGTATTAAACTCTTCTTTATATGGTCTTCTTAAAGGATTAAAAAATAAAAATTTTGGTGGAACCATTTATGCAGCGAGGTTTGGTAGTAAAGGTTTAGCAATCGGCGATTTAATAGCATTAAATAATTTAACTGATGGTGAGATAAATATGCTTAAATTTACTCCTGGTAGCTCTATAGGTAGTACAAGATATCCAACCGACTATGAAGGAGTAATGAAAACAATAGTTAAAAACAATATTGGTTATGTGTTTTTTGTTGGTGGTAACGGCTCAATGAACACATTAGGTAACATCAAAAAACACGCAAAAGAGATGGGATTAGATTTAGTGTGTGTTGGTGTCCCTAAAACTGTTGATAACGATGTGTGCGTAACAGATCATGCACCAGGTTATGCTAGCGCTGCTACCTTTATTATAAACGCTGTTAGCGATTGTGCTGCCGATGTTAAGGGTATGCCAATTCATGTTTCTGTAATCGAAGTTATGGGAAGAAACGCCGGCTGGTTAACAGCAAGTTCTGTTTTAGCAAGAAAAAATAAAGGAGATGCTCCTCATTTAATATACTGTCCTGAAATTCCTTTTAACGAAGATCAATTTCTAAAAGATGTAAAGAAAGTATGGGACAAAGGCGAAGGTGTTGTAGTCGTATGTAGTGAAGGGTTAAAAGATGAAAACGGAAAAGAAATTGTTGAACCAATCTATGAAGCTCATGGCGCTACATATTATGGAGATGTCTCTACACATTTAGCTACTCTAGTAATCAAGAAACTTGGTATAAAAGCACGAAGTGAAAAATTTGGTTTAATTCAAAGATGTTCAACCAAATTTATTTCCAAAGTAGACCAAAAGGAAGCCGTGTTTTTAGGAAAAAAGGCCGCAGAACTTGCATTAAATGGAAAAACTGGTGTTATGGTTGGTCTAAAAAGAGTTAGTAATAATCCATATAAAACAAAAACGATTCTCATACCTTTAGAAGAAGTTATGCAAGAAGAAAGAAAGTTCCCTCTTTCATATATCAAAAACAACAATGATATAAGTGATAATTTTATTCAACGGTTAAAACCATTAGTTGATCTACCACAAGATAAAATATTCTTAACAGATAAAAAATAATCTAATCTAAAATTTTCTTTGCGTTCCCAACTGAACCAAAAAGAACACTCGATCTTAAAACAATCTCTTTTATAGCGCTCTCTAATAAAGGAGCTATTTCTTTTAATTCATTGGAAACAATTTTTCCACTTATAAGTTCAGTGATATATTCTTTAAAATATACTCGATAATCTATTTGCTCTGGTGCATTGATAATTTCTTTATAAATAATACTTGCCTTTTGTTTTTGTGGGTTCTCTTTGAAATATTCTAAAAGGTTCCTTTTAGTAGCAATACGAATATCACTGTCTATATTAATTTTTGAAATACCATTTGGTATAACTTCTAACAATTCATTTACAGGTATTCCGTTTCCTTTTGCTGGGAAACCTAATGCACTTAAATCATCAAGAATATATTTAGGAACCAAACTAGATCCGTGAGAAACTAAAACCGTATTAAGCTTCTCTTCCTCTAAATATTTCATTGTTTCAAAAACTATTTCTTTCTTTAATTTTATATTTGTCCCTTTAAAAGGACCGTGCATTGTGCCATATGAAATTGCTAATAAATCGACGTTGGTCTTCTTCACAAAATCTAAAGCTTTCTTTGGTTCAGTATATAAAGATTCCCCTGTGTGAGAAATATTGTCTTCTGTGCCACATAAAACACCAAGCTCTCCTTCAACAGAAACTTTTTTCTTGTGTGCGTAGTCTACAACTTTTTTAGTTAAACCAACATTTTGGTTATATGGTAAATCTGATCCATCAATCATAACACTATTAAATCCAGCATTGATTGCTGCTTTAACAGATTCAAAAGATTTTCCGTGATCAAGATGTAATGATACAGGTATAAATGTTTTTTCTGCTAACTTTTTAACATACACTGCGATTCGTTTTGCACCAAGCTTCTTTTCTTGAATTGTTCCATTTAAGAAATTGGTATTTCCCCCAAGAAAAGCTAGTGCTGGTTCTGCAACTTGTATAATGCATGCGGTTCGTAATTCTTCACATGCCTCTATTAATGCTTTAGCTTGCAAAGGTGTGTTTATATTAAAAGCTCCAAAAGCAAAATTATGTTTTTTAGCAAACTCTAAAATTATTTTTGATGGAATATATGGCATATTCTGTTCCTCATATTTACTATTATTATTTAATAATGAAATTCCTATATCAATAAGTAAATTGATAAAAAATAGTTGAATTCTGCGAGTTTATTTTGTTAAAAACTGCGAAACTTTCGTTCGTAATTTCTAAAGAAGATTTTTAATTTTAAAACCTTATTTCGCTTTTTTAAATTTTAATCTGACATATAATTAAAAGGTCAAACAAAGGAGATATTATATGTTAGATGTTCTATTCTTAAATAATAAAACAAGTTTTAAAATTCAAATATCAATAAAGGTTGCAATAGCATTATTTGCTATTGTTGCAGCAGTAGCTCTACCACAAATTTTTCACCTTGTTGGAGGATCAACTGCTGGTCAAAGATTTCTACCTATGTATTACCCTGTTTTATTTGCTGGTCTTATATTAGGTTTTAAATGGGGGCTTGGTATAGCAATTCTTTCACCTATAACTAGTTATCTATTTACTAATTACTTTTTATCTTCTCCAATGCCAGGCGTTAGTTTATTACCTTTTATGGCTTTTGAATTATGTATTTTTGCTTTAGTTGTCGGATTATTTAGCAAAATAATTGTTAAGAAATTCTATTTAATTCCTTGTGCAGTTATTCTTGCAGTAGTTCTTGGAAGAGGATCTTTCTTATTAAGCACATATATTTTTGATGGTTACCCATTTGATACAGCACTAACACAAGTTTATAATAGCCTT
>CAYSMG010000167.1:0-3100 GCA_964432045.1 uncultured Eggerthellaceae bacterium | reverse complement strand
CCAGCTTCTCAATGGATTTCCCATAGTTTAGATTTTTGAGAATTACTGAAAACTGTGAAGAATCAGAGAAAAACTCCGGCTTTAAATCACTGCTATAGTTAGGCTCTGTTTCATAGCCCTCTATTATTTTCTTGATACCGCTTCCCTGTCGTTCCATATAACCAAGTCTTGCAAACACATCTGCAAGTACGGGATTCCTACGTTTTGAGATTATAGATTTGCTGAGGTCAAGATCCTGGATATTCTTTCCGCTTGCCATTCCACCAGGAGATGTGATTTCAAGCCTGTCATCAAAGATGTCAACATGTACTTCGCTGCCAAGCTCCAGATAGCTACGATGGATTAGGGCATTCGTGAGTGCTTCAAGACAGCTCCTTTCTGCATATTCTGGCATTTCTATTCTTGATGTAGGAGTTTTTTTCCACATCATCCTATTATTGTGTTTGATAAAGTTCATGCCATCTTCAAGCAAGAGAATTAAATCCTTTGTATTTAGAAGGCTGTGTCTTGGAGTACTTCAGGAAGAGAATACTTCTTGGGTTATCCGAAGCAAATCCCTCACTTTCTTCATATTAGGGATAGCATTTATGCCTACAAGATCTACCATCTACCATTCCTGTTTGTTCCTTTCCTTTTTATTGTAGACAGGAATTACATAAATCAGTAAATCCATGTATCAATTGTTAAATAACCATCACTCTGGAGACTGAAACAAGATGCAAATCTTGATGTTTCCGTCTTTTGCAACACGTTTTCTGCTTTTTGCAATGGATGGTACTACTATAGAGCTACTTTTTAAGGTTAACATTTTAAGGTTAAGATTTGTATATCTTGTTGACTTTACCATTGGATTTGATAACATATAGCTAACAGGCCTCCCCACACCTCTCACTTATGTGATGTGCCCCAGCGGGAGACGGTTTTTTATGGATTTAAAACCTTTCTATTCATATAACAAGCAAATCGAAGAATTGAAAAATAAAGGGCTTGCAGTAGATTACGATGAGTGTCTTGAATTCCTTAAAGATGTGAATTATTACCGGTTCTCTGCATATTTACTCCCGTATAAGAACAACCTCAAAGAGGTTAGCTTCAAAGAGATACAGCAAATCTATGAATTTGACAGCAAGCTAAGGGCTTTGCTTATCCCGATAATCGAGAGAATAGAAATAAAATTCCGTTCCAGGCTTTCTTACTATTTTGCTGGAAAATATGGTGCTGAAGGATATCTTGATGCCTCAAACTACTCAAAAAGACACGATCATGCTGCATTTCTTGGCCATGTGTCAAAGTGTATAAAGGAGAACAGCCAATCTCTTATAATAAAGCATCATAATCAGAAATATGGAGGGCATTATCCTATATTGGTATTAATAGAATTCTTCTCTATGGGTATGCTTTCCTTTTTCTATTCAGATCTTAATCGTAGTGATAGAAAAGCAATTGGGGACTTCTTTAGAGAGTTTGTTTTCTGCGACAACATTTCCTTTTTCATGGTAATTCTAGGTTGAATATTTGCCTTCAAGAAGCATGTTTGTTGCTTTTCTAATGGCAATTGTGTTTCATTCAGCGGAAGACAGAGCATCGCTCACACCCAAAACTGCCAAAGAAAGTATCAGAATCCAAGGATTTGTGTTGCATTATCAGAAAACACGTTGAGACTCAGTGATAATGATTTGGCAATTCTCATTCATCTTCTTGTAATGTTTACCAATAGATGATTTCCACAAAATTTGATATGATAAACAGAGCAAGGTAATCAGATGCCCCAAGAAAAAAATCTTCAGATCAATGATTTCAATGAAATACTTACGATAATCGCCAATGCTCAGTCCAGAGCACTTGCTTCCGTTAATCGGGAAATGATTGCCATGTACTGGGAGATTGGAAGGATTGTCAGCGAAAAGACTGCTTCAGATGGATGGGGAAAAGGTACTGTTTCATCTCTTTCTGCATTCCTCCAGTCGAAGATGCCTGGTGTAAGTGGTTTTTCCGATAAGAATATCTGGAGAATGAAACAGTTCTATGAAATTTACAAAAGCAACCAAAAACTCTCACCACTGGTGAGAGAAATATCATGGACGAACAATCTTCTGATTATGACTGCGTGTAAGACCGATGAAGCAAGGGAATTCTATATCAGAGCCTGTATTGAGAACCACTATTCCAAAAGAGAGCTTGAGCGTCAGATTGACAGCATGCTCTATGAACGCACTGCCATATCAGATGCGAAATATGGGGCTTTGACAAGGAGAAATGAAGGACTTTCCGCTCTACGAGATGCCTATGTGCTTGAATTCCTGGATCTTCCAGCTTCATACAAGGAGAAGGATCTCAGGAAGCAGATTGTATCCCATCTAAAGGATTTTATACTCGAATTTGGAAAGGACTTCTCTTTTATCGGAGAAGAGTATCGTCTACAGGTTGGCAATACCGATTTCTTCATAGACCTTCTCTTCTTTAATCGTGCTCTTTCTTGTCTTGTCGCAGTGGAACTCAAGATTGGTATGTTTCGACCTGAGCATTTAGGACAGCTGAACTTGTATCTGGAAGCATTGGACAGGGATGTCAGAAAACCTAATGAGAATCCAAGCGTTGGTCTTATCCTATGCACAGGAAAGGATGATACTGTTGTAGAATATGCTCTCTCAAGAAGTCTCTCGCCTGCAATGGTTGCAGATTATACGCTTCATCTTCCCGATAAAAAGAAGCTTCGGGAAAAGATGCAAGAGATTGCAGAACTTTCAGCTGAAGAGCTGAAAGGGCTAGAGTCCAAATAAAATCAATCGTTATTTCTCAGAGCAATAAACTTTAGAAGTTGCCCCAAAAGGGCGAAATGAAAAAGCTATTATCATGTTTGCTGTATCACTACCATGTGTATTGCCACTGGTTGATCTTAGAGAATGTGAAGAATCTCAATGAAAGACCGTTCTACATCAGACGCTATTTTAACTCGATGATTATTGATAACTGACAGTCAAAATGGTATGTTACAATCAGATGGTGGAACGATAGACGCTCACGCCGACTCATTGAGTCGGCTTTTTTTGTTTGCCCTGCATGGGCATTGACTTGGTGGTGGAAGTCCACTGCGAGGACA
>CAYSMG010000166.1:0-3142 GCA_964432045.1 uncultured Eggerthellaceae bacterium | reverse complement strand
ATGAGCTTATCCTTCACTTCCTCGATGGATTTCGCACCGAAGTTCCTGATGTTCAGCAAGTCATTCTCAGAGAACTCGACCAGCTGGCGCACCGAATGAATACCAGCACGCTTCAGGCAGTTGTAAGAACGAACCGACAGGTCCAAATCCTCGATTTGCTTATCAAGCTCGGCATTCGTTTCCTGGCCCTCGGGCGCAAAGATTGAAGGAACCTCGCCTTCCTCTTCGTCGACGATATCAGACAAGGTCATAAATGCACCCATATACTGATTAATGATGTTAGCGGCGCGACATACTGCCTCGGCAGGAGGAAGGCTACCATCGGTTTCAACCTCTAACACCAGCTTATCGTAGTCGGTGCGCTGACCCACACGAGTATCAGTTACATTGAGCGTGCAACGACGAACCGGTGAAAACAGCGAGTCGACATGAATAACCCCAATGGGGTCCTCGGGGCGCTTATTGCGCTCGGCCGATACATAGCCACGACCCACGCCAATACGAATGGTCATGTCAAGCGTGCCGCCATCAGCCACAGTAGCAATAACGTGGTCGCGGTTGATCAGGGTAAATTCGGTCGGCACCTCAATATCGGCACCGGTGACCGTCCGCGGGCCAACCGCAAATAAATGCGCGGTGGCTTCTTCCACCTCATCATTAAGCGCCGAGAAGACTAGACCCTTAACATTCAGCACGATGTCGGTAATGTCTTCAATCACGCCTTCGGCGGTGGTGAACTCATGCTGAACCCCTTCCACCTGAATGGCGGTAGCCTTAGCACCGTCCAGCGATGAGAGCAGCACGCGGCGCATGCAGTTGCCCAGCGTGTAGCCATAGCCACGCTCGAGCGGCTCCACAATGAAACGCGCTACGGTATCGTTTACTTCTTCTGTGGTTACCGTCGGCCTCATGAACTCTGTCATGTTGTGCAAGCCTCCTTACTGCGCAGCGATTAATTCTTCGAGTAAAGTTCGACAATAAGCTGCTCGCGGATATCAAGATCAATCTGATCACGCTGCGGAAGAGCCAAAACGCTGCCCTGCAACTTCTCGATATCCACCTCAAGCCAAGCTGGAACCTGAACGCGCTCGTTGCTAATTAAAGCACTCTTGATGACCAGCAAATCCTTTGCCTTAGGGGCAACTGAAACCAAATCGCCCGGACGCACGCGGAAAGACGGAATGTTAACGCGGCGACCATTCACATGAATGTGGCCGTGACGCACCTGCTGACGCGCCTCGGCACGAGACTTCGCAAAGCCCAGGCGATACACCACATTGTCCAAGCGGCTTTCCAAAATGATCAACAGGTTCTCACCAGTAATGCCTTGCTTGCGCGAAGCAATATCATAGTAAGCACGGAACTGCTTTTCCAAAACGCCGTAGATGCGCTTGGTCTTCTGCTTTTCGCGCAGCTGCAGTAAGTATTCATTTTCTTTAACACGCTTATGGCCAGCTTCACCCGGTGCATAGGCACGGCGCTCCATGGCGCACTTTTCGCTATAGCAACGATCGCCCTTGAGGAATAACTTAGAACCCTCGCGGCGGCAAAGCCGACAGTCAGCTCCCGTATAACGAGCCATAATGTTTGATCCTTTCAGTTACACGCGACGACGCTTGCGCGGACGGCAACCGTTGTGCGGAATGGGCGTGCAGTCTTGAATGCTGGAAACCTCCAGACCGGCGGCTTGCAGCGAACGAATGGCCGTCTCTCGGCCAGAGCCGGGGCCCTTTACATAGACAGCCACTTTGCGCAGGCCGTGCTCCATAGCCGTCTTAGCTGCGGCTTCAGCAGCCATCTGTGCAGCAAAGGGGGTGGACTTACGAGAGCCCTTGAAACCAACCGTACCGGCAGACTGCCACGCAATCACATTGCCCTGAGGATCAGTGATGCTGACAATGGTGTTGTTGAATGTGGACTTAATATGCGCAGCGCCAGTGGCGATATTCTTACGCTCGGAACGCTTGACGCGGGTGCGCACTTGTTTTTTCTGAGCCATTTACGCTACCTCACTACTTCTTCTTGCCACCGATTTGCTTGCGCGGACCCTTGCGGGTACGAGCGTTCGTGTGCGTACGCTGTCCGCGTACGGGCAAGCCGCGACGATGACGCAGGCCACGGTAGCAGCCGATCTCCATGAGGCGCTTAACATTTTGCTGAACATCACGACGCAAATCACCCTCAACGGTAAGGTGCTCATGAATGTAGTCGCGCAGTTTTACCAGTTCTTCTTCGCTCAGATCATCAGAGCGAGTGTCGGGGTTAATACCCGTTTCGGCCAAAATTTTCTGAGAAGTGGTCAGGCCAATACCGTAGATATAGGTCAAGGCGATCTCGATGCGCTTATTGCGAGGAAGATCGACACCAACAAGACGTGCCATTACTTACAAACCCTTTCTTCCTAGCCCTGACGCTGCTTATGACGAGGGTTCTCGCAGATAACGAGCACCTTGCCGTGGCGTCGGATGATCTTGCACTTATCGCACATTTTCTTGACCGAAGGACGTACCTTCATATTGATTTCCTTTCGGTTATGCGTCTTTTATTTATATCAACGCCCAGCCGCAGACGAGAACTTTCTTACTTAGTGCCCTAAAGGGACAGACGGGTTTACACCGATTCGGCTTATCGGCTCCGCATTTTTATTTAAAACGGTAGGTAATACGCCCACGATTTAAGTCGTACACCGACAGTTCAACTCGTACACGATCTCCAGGAAGGATCTTGATGTAGTGCATCCTCATCTTTCCAGAAATATGGGCAAGGATTTTGTGGCCATTTTCGAGCTCCACCTGAAACATTGCGTTTGGCAATGCCTCAAGTACCGTCCCCTCTAGCTCAATGACATCTTCTTTGCTCAAAAAATGCTCCTTCATGCAGTCTGTACTTTTTGCAGCAATCCCGAATTTTAGCAAAGAAATGGCGGGAACAGTAAAAAAACACAAGGGCGCGCAAAACCGACAAAACCTAGAGGTCGGTTTTGAAAGTACCTGCATGTCAGGCGTGCGACTAGATGCCGCGCAGCACACGCTAAAAGCGCTGCCGCCAGGTATTTGCGCAAATGCGCAGCCGCCTTGTCGGCTTAAATCCACCTCATCGGTTCGAATCCCTGAAGAGATTCACCTAAAAGGGCTTGCCTTGC
>CAYSMG010000165.1:0-3144 GCA_964432045.1 uncultured Eggerthellaceae bacterium | reverse complement strand
CGTGGCTTACATCACTTAGTGTATGAGGTGGTAGATAATTCAGTTGACGAGGCCTTAGCAGGCTTTTGTACTCATATTGAAGTTTGGATACACCCAGATAATTCCATTACCGTTGCCGATAATGGACGCGGTATTCCAGTAGAAAAACACCCAAAGGAAAAAATCCCTACCGTAGAGGTAGTACTAACTATCCTGCATGCTGGCGGTAAATTCGGTGGTGAAGGCTATAAGGTATCAGGCGGCTTACATGGCGTAGGTGTTTCGGTAGTAAATGCACTATCTTCCCGTATGGAGGTTAATGTTCGACGCGATGGAAAAGAATATGAAATAGACTTTGTTCGCGGAAAGACGAACAATAAGCTTCATGAAATAGGAAAGGCAAAAGGAACAGGTACTAAAACAACCTTTTGGCCTGATCCTGAGGTATTTACTGAAACAACTATCTTTGACTACGATGTCTTAGCGGCGCGTTTCCGTGAGATGGCCTTCTTAAATAAGGGTCTTAAAATTACTTTATATGATGAGCGTTCAAACCCCAGCATGGTGGAAAGTGAAGCATCAGAAGAACCACGTACTGAGGTATTTCAATATAGTGGTGGCATTGTTGACTTCGTTAAGTACCTATCAAGTGGAAAAGAAACCCTTAACAAACCCATATATTTTGAGGCGGAAAATAAAGACGGCATGGTAGAAGTTGCCTTACAGTGGACTTCTTCCTACTCCACTAATATGGTTATGTCCTTTGCTAACAACATTAATACACATGAGGGTGGCACTCATCTTGATGGTTTTAAACAGGCAGTAACAAGAACTATTAATGAATATGCTCGCAGTAAAGGCATATTAAAGGACAAGGATTCAAATCTTTCAGGCGATGACACCCGTGAAGGCTTAGCTGCGGTTATCTCGGTTAAGTTGCATGAGCCTCAGTTTGAAGGGCAAACAAAAACAAAGCTTGGGAATACCGAAATTCGCCAACTTGTACAAAGTGCGGTAAGCCAAGGTTTAGGCGAGTATCTAGAGGAAAATCCCACCCCTGCTAAACGTATTGTGAATAAGGCCACCCAAGCTCTAAAGGCGCGTGAAGCAGCTCGTAAGGCACGCGAGATGACGCGTCGTAAAAACGTTTTAGACTCTTTCTCACTTCCTGGTAAATTGGCTGACTGTTCTAGTAAAGACCCTACCGAAAGCGAGATTTTTATTGTAGAGGGCGACTCGGCAGGTGGTTCTGCAAAGCAAGCCCGTGACCGTAAGACGCAGGCAATTTTGCCTTTGCGAGGAAAGATTTTAAATGTAGAGCGCGCTGGCCTACATCGCTCACTTTCAAGTGACACTATCAGTTCGCTTATCACCGCTATTGGTACCAACATTGGTGATGATTTTGATGCTGACCATGCGCGTTATCATCGCATTATCATCATGACCGATGCCGATGTTGACGGTGCTCATATTCGTATCTTGCTTCTAACCTTCTTTTATCGATATATGCCTGAACTTATTAATCGAGGCTATATCTATATTGCCTGTCCGCCTATTTTTGGCATTAAGAAAAAAAATAGTCGCTCGCCAAAGATAGAGCGTTATATCTACGATGAAAGCGCCTTAAGTTCAGTACTTGCTGAAATGGGTGGCTCAGATAAGTTTGATGTTCAGCGTTATAAGGGCCTTGGTGAAATGGATCCTGATCAGCTTTGGGAAACGACCATGGAACCCCAATCGCGCACCTTATTGCAGGTTAATATCGATGATGCTGCTGAAGCCGAACGTACTGTCAGTGAGCTTATGGGTGATGCGGTAGAGCCGCGTAAGGAATTTATCCAAAAGCACGCAAAAGACGTACGATTCCTTGATATTTAGGAGAATCATGGCTGATAACACCGAAGATAAAAATTCTCTTAATCAAAACGATAATTCTCTTAATGAATTACTTTCTCGTGCACAAGAGGATGCCACTTCTCAAGATTCCTTAGAAGATAAAGGCGTTAAAGGGGTTCATTCTCATACTCAATCAGATGAATCTGAAAGCCTTGGTGTTGGTGTATCAGATGAGGCACGAGCCCAGGCTATGATGGTTGATATGCCAAATCCCCATGGTTCAATTATCGAGGGTGCTAATGGTGGGGAAGGGACCATTGTTCGCAGCGCTTATTTGGGAAAAGAGATGCAAACCTCTTTCTTGGAATATTCGATGAGCGTTATTGTGGCTCGTGCCCTACCTGATGTACGAGATGGTTTAAAACCTGTTCATAGGCGTATTTTATATGCCATGAATGAGAGTGGTTATACTCCCAACCGCCCTCATATGAAATCTGCTCGTACAGTTGGTGACGTTATTGGTAAGTATCATCCCCATGGTGATACGGCGGTTTATGACACCATGGTACGCTTGGCCCAACCCTTTAGTATGCGCGTGCCTTTGGTTGATGGTCATGGAAACTTCGGTTCTATTGATGGTGATTCAGCTGCTGCTATGCGTTATACCGAGGCACGCCTCGATAAGGCAGCCATGGAACTTCTACGTGACCTCGATAAGGAAACGGTTGACTTTCAACCAAACTATGATGAGAGTCTTGAAGAACCACTTGTTTTACCTGCCCGTTTCCCCAACCTCCTCGTTAACGGTTCAAATGGTATTGCAGTTGGTATGGCAACCAATATCCCTCCGCATAATTTAGGGGAGACAATCGATGCAAACTGTTTGATGCTCGATAACCCCGAGGTAAGCACCGAAGAGCTTATGAAGGTCTTACCAGGACCCGATTTTCCAACGGGCGGCATCATCATGGGTAAGAAGGGAATCCTTGATGCCTATGAAACAGGTCGTGGTTCGCTTACCATTCGCGCTAAATGCAATATTCAAGAGGGTAAAAACGGTAGAAGCACCATCGTGGTAAGTGAAATTCCCTACCAGGTGAACAGAAACCGCCTCTTGGAAAAACTGGGTGAGTTGGTACGCGATAAAAAACTGCCCGAGGTTAGCAATATTCACGATGGTGCTGATCGCCATGGTATCGACATTATTATCGAACTTAAAAAGGATGCTATTCCCCAGGTAGTGCTCAATAAGTTATATAAGCACACTCAATTACAGGTGGGCTTTGGCGTTATTATGCTTGCCTTGGTTGATGGTGTGCCGCGCGTCTT
>CAYSMG010000164.1:0-3145 GCA_964432045.1 uncultured Eggerthellaceae bacterium | reverse complement strand
GATAAAGGCCGCAAGTGAAACCTCGGCAGCACGTTTATGGGAAGAGGGGGCACTTGTAACTTATACGGTAAATGAGCTGGAAGTTCTGCAGGCTCAGGGACCAGCTGCTTGGCTTTCTGAATTTCGAAAAAATGCCGTTGAGAAGCTTGCAGGAGAGGGTGAAGAGCATGCGCTTTTGCAGGCTTTGGTCTGCGCTTGGACCGAGGCTTATAACCAGACAAGCATCAAGACCGATTTTACCCTTTGCGGCCTCGCCCATATTGTGGCAGTCTCCGGTGCCCACTTGGCGGTGGTAAGTTCTTTTGTCACCCTGGTATTAGCACGTCTGCGCCTTCCGCGCGGGCTGTGTATTCTGCTGCAATCTATTCTGATGCTGTGCTACCTGGCCCTAGCAGCGGCTCCGGTATCGGCGGTGCGCGCTTATATCATGAGCCTCAGCCTGCACCTATCTTATTTCGGGCGCAGAAGAAGCGCTGGTCTTTCCTCTTTGGGTTTATGCATGGTGGCGATGTTGGCCCTTTCCCCTCAGACGGCACTGAGTGTGTCCTTTGCGCTTTCTGCCTTATCGACTTTGGGCATAGGGCTTTTCTTTAGTCTTTTTAGCTTTTGGCTCCGTAAGCTATGTTCCATTCTTCCTGGCTTCATTCGCGATGCCTTGGCCTTGACCTTTGCCTCGTCGGTCTTAGCTCAGGGGTTTTCCTGTGCCTTATTTAGCCAGTTGCCACTCATATCTCCCTTAGCAAATGCGGTCAGTGCGGTTTTGGTTGGGCCCGTGTGCACCCTTGGCATCATCTCAGCTGTTCTTTGTGTCTTGCTGCCGCTACTTGGTACCCCCTTGCTATGGATTGCGCTTTTTCTGGCGCAGCTTATGTGTGGGATGGTAGGTCTTTTGGCCTCTCTTCCCTATGCCAGTATTGCTTTTACCCTTCCCGCTGAACTGGCTCTTTTCCTTTCATTTTTGCTTGCAGGCGGCTTGTGGCTTATCTGGCCAGCACCCCTTTTAGGCCTGCGCCTTAAGCTTGCTGGTGCTGCCTGTGCTTCGCTAAGTTTGGTGCTTATCCTCATCTTTTTCCTAGGACCGCGCTTTAAACCCGATGAACTTATCATGCTAGAAGTGGGGCAAGGCGATGCCTTTTTGCTGCGTAGTCAGGGGGCGGCGGTCTTGATTGATACCGGAAACCAAGACAGCTCTCTGCGTCAGGCACTTGCTCGCAACCAGGTGCCCTCACTTAATGCGGTAATCATTTCTCATGCGGACGATGATCACTGCGGCTCGCTTTCTGCCTTGAAGGGCGCCACATCAACGCAGCGTGTTTGTGTAGCTGCTGAGACCCTAAGCTGTTCTTGCAATTCCTGCCAAAACTTGTGCGAGGACGCGCAAAACCTGGTGGGTCAGGACAATCTTGTGGGTCTTTCGGTAGGGGATACATTGGAGGTGGGGCGCTTTAGCATAGAGGTTCTTTGGCCCTATAGCTTTCAGGAGGAGGGTGGCAATGCCGATAGCCTCTGTCTTTTAATCAGCTATGATGCCAATGGGGATGAAATTCCTGAGGCTGTAACCTTGATGGTGGGTGATGCCGAGGCAGAGCAGCTAGAAGCGCTTATTGCCGATGGCTTGACCCTTCCCCTTGATATTTACAAGGTTGGTCATCATGGGTCTAAGGCAGCCCTAAGCCAAGAGCTTGCCCAGGAACTTTCCCCGCGTATTTCTTTGATAAGTGTTGGCGAGAACAATTCCTATGGACATCCGGCAGAGATTACCCTTAACTACCTTGAAGAGGCCGGGTCTCAAATTTATTGCTCGGATGAACGCGGAGACGTTTCATGCAGATTCTCAAGTACGGGGATTGAAGTTTTTTCCCTGCGCTAGATTGTCTGCGCTAGAATGGGTGCATGAGCCAATCATCTAAGGACAATTTCCTCTGTGCCTATGCCGCTGTGGGCGACGATGCACTTAAGCGCAATGCGGTGGCAAATCGTCTGCGCTCGCGCCTTCAAGCGGCGGGTGATATTTCCTTTAACTGCGATGAATTTGATGGGGAAGTGGCCTCAGGTCTTGAGGTGCTTACCGCCTGTAACACCCTTCCCTTTGCCAGCCCCTGGCGTTTGGTTCATCTCAAGTCCGCCGATAAGCTGCGCAAGGCCGATATAGATGTATTGGTTGACTACCTGAAAAAGCCCTGCGAGACCACCATTTTACTGATCGAGGCTGAAAAGCTTTTAAAAACTTCGCGCTTGTATAAGGCGGTTTCAAGCTGCGGGTCAAAGGCTATTATCGATTGCTCGCTTCCTTCGCGTGCTCGCTTTCCTGCCTTGGTGCGTTCCATGGCGGTTTCTCATGGTATAACCCTCACCGATGGTGCAGCGCGCCTTTTGGTAGAACTGGTGGGTTTTGATACCCTGCGTATAGATGCCGAGCTTTCGAAAATTGCCCTTTCGCACCTTGGGGCTGATGCAGTAAATGAGTACGAGGTTTCTTCTTTGGTCAGTCGCACCACTGAAGTGAAGCCCTGGGAGTTTCTTGATGCCTTAAGCGCGGGTAATTTGGCTCGATGCTGCGTCTATCTAAAGTACATGAAGTCAAGCACACCCTACGCGCTTATTGCTTTGTGTACAGGTCGTATTCGTGAGCTGATTTGTGCGAAGGCCCTAGATGCACGCGGGGCTTCCCGTGAGCTGGCCTCTGTTTTGGGTAAGAAGGATTGGCAGGTAAAGCATCATTGTCAGTGGGCTGCGCGCTATAGCAAAGAACACCTGCGGGCTTCTCTTATTGCGGCGCGCGATGCCGAGCAGGCTATGAAAAGCGGGTCTGATCCTGATGCGGTTTTCTATGAGTGGATGCTAGGCTTTTTGCGTCCTAGTTCGTCTCGGTTTAAGGCTCCGAGCATTTCTAAGGGGAGATTCTCAAACTAAGCGTCCCCGCCGGAAGTGTGGCCATTTCCTCACCTTGAGATGTCCAAGTTTTTGTTCACACCCTTTTAGGGGGGTGGTGAGTCCAAAAGGTCAGGGAGTATTTCTCGGTTTGCTTAGGTGGGCCTGTTTGCTTCTGTACTCCTGTGAATATATCTCGATTTTCGCTGGTAATTAAGCTTAAGTGTGTTAGTCTAGCGTTTCGTGTTCGGCAATACGTGCGTGCGGTAGTGTA
>CAYSMG010000163.1:0-3147 GCA_964432045.1 uncultured Eggerthellaceae bacterium | reverse complement strand
ATAGATCGCGCACCTTACCCTGCGCATCGGGCGTAATATCGATGGCTGTCATGCTGTCTTGCTCCTTGCATCAGGCTTGTACCACTTCATACGCTGTGGCCGCGTCGTTTTTATCTGCGTCGTTTATCTGTGTGTTTATGCATCCCTTAGCCGAGGTTCTGTAAACAACGCGCCTATTATCCCTCATGTTTGGGCAATAGGTACCTAAGCGCGCGGCTTTTTCGCTTTCTCCTTGGACTTAGCAGGCTTTATCTTAGCGCCGCGCTGGGCCTTGGTATTTTGTCGCACGGCCTGCTTTGACTGGCGCATCTCTTCCTCCGGGTCATAAAGGGGCAGATGTATGGTAAAGCAGGCTCCCTTATTAGGCTTGCCTTCCACCTTGACCCAACCACGGTGTCTATCGACAATCTCTTTTACCACGGCCAAACCAATGCCCAAGCCCCCGCTTGCCCGGGTGCGACCAGCATCGGCTCGCCAGAAGCGCGAAAAGACCATCTTGCATTCCTCGGGGCTTAGACCTATGCCGGTATCACGCACGGCAATGGCAGCCATGATATCCCCCCGTGAGACCTTGACGGTAATATGACCGCCCTCAGGGGTATAGCGCACGGCATTTGAAATGAGGTTTGCTGTGGCCTGGCGAATCATATCGGCATCACCTTTCACCAGGACGTTTTTCTCCATTTCGTAGGTAAGTGTCAGACCCGAGTCAGCGACAAAGGCCTCATGCGTTGCCACAATAGAGGAAATAAGCTCGCCGATATCGACCACTTCTTCCTTTAAGGGGGTCGAGCGATTTTCCAAACGTGAAAGCGAGAGCAGGGCGCTCACCAGCCTGCCCAAACGCTGCACTTCCGAATTTACGGTTTCAAGGCGTTCTTGGTCAGCTTCAAACACACCATCAACCATGGCCTCTACGGTTGACTGAATAGCCATAAGCGGGGTACGCAGCTCATGGGCCACATCAGTGGTAAGACGGCGTTCAAGCGCGCGGTCTTTTTCAATAGACTCGGCCATTTCGTCGAAGGTTTCGCCCAGCTCTGCAATCTCGTCATCACCTCGCAAGCTGGTACGGGCTGTTAGGTCGCCCTCTTTGATGGCCTTAGCGGTTTTCGTAATACGATTGATGGGGTTGACCAGTCCGCGTGCAAACAAAAAGCCGCAGCAGGATGCCAGCACAATGGCCACCACCGTGGCGATAACCATTGCCTGATAGGAATTGTTGCGAAATTCTTCGTCAGCCGAACGCAGAAGCGTATCCGATCCCAGCACCCATATATTAACTGAACCCACAGCCTGGCCATCCACCACAATAGCCGCTGTCGCTATTTGGTCTGGCGAAGGGTCACTTGGGGCCAACGAGCTGGCACTAATGTCGGTTTCTGTTTCGCTTGAAGTTATGCGGGTAGAGTCGAAGGGGACCGATTCCTCGCTGGTGGCATCATAGGCCACCATGTTGTTCACAACACGTATCCCAATGCCGGGAGTCACGGCCAGCATGGTACGAGCCGGAAGAAGGGTTTCGGCGTTAAACTCTCCCGTTTCGGCATAACGTTCGGCTATTTGATCGGCAGTGGTACTAGCGACCGATTCCATGTTCTCGCGCGTATAGGTCTGAAAATGCTGCTCCCACACAAAAGAGACCACCCCAATAGCCACCAGAGCCGTCATGGCCGCAATAAAAGCAAAGGCCAGAGTAACTCGTGTTGTATAGGAAAAGTTACTCCAGCCTTTGCGCTTGCGACGTGTTTTATGATTCGTTTTCTTATTTTGGCCCTTGAGCTTTGTAGAGCTTTCTGCAGATGGACGGTCTACCCCCTCGTCATTAGCGTGGGAGGTACTTGCAGCATCCATGCCTGATTCGCCTCACCAAAGCGTTTCTACAAGACAGGCCTACTGCCCGCTTTTGGTGGGATCTTCAAACCTGTAGCCTACCCCATGCACGGTATGCAGCCACTTGGGGCTGCGCGGATTATCGCCAATCTTGGCACGCAAGTTTTTCACATGCGAGTCGATGGTGCGCTCGTAGCCTTCGAAGTCGTAACCCAAGACCTTTTCCACCAGCTCCATACGCGAATATACGCGACCGGGGTAGCGCGAGAGGGTGGTAAGCAACTTGAACTCGCTTGCGGTAAGGTCAATCTCCTTACCCGAGACCATAACCTTATGGCCCGAAACGTCAATGGTGAGCTCACCAAACTCAAGTACTTCACGCTGGGGCTCAGAATCGGAATGCACACGACGCAGAAGAGCACGCACACGAGCCACCAGCTCACGCGGACTAAAGGGCTTCACCAGGTAGTCATCGGCCCCAAGCTCCAAACCAATAATGCGATCTTCTACCTCACCCTTTGCGGTAAGCATAATGATGGGTACATCGGAATTATCGCGAATAGCACGACAAACACGCTCGCCGGGCACACGAGGAAGCATAAGATCAAGCACCACGAGGTCAAAATGATGCTTAGAAAATTCTTCCAGAGCCTCCTGCCCATCACCAACAGCGGTAACCCAGTAGTTTTCACGTTCTAAATACGCAGTTACCGCATCGCGGATAGCCTTTTCATCCTCAACCAGAAGAATTCTCCGTGTCTCACTGCTGCTCATTGCCTCACCCCGAAATCGTCGGTTCTTGCTCTTACAGTAAAAAACACCGCGAAGGTACTGGGACAATGCGCTGATCACACCACAGAACGCCAACGCAGGTGTTTGCGTTTATTGTAGCAATTGGCCCTAAAGCCACCTCCTCCTATAGGTGAAATGACACAATAAACACCATGACAAACCCTCAAACATCACACAATGCACGTCGACGCAGAAAAAGCATTTCCGCACGTCACGCTGGAAAACGTGGCGAGATACGGCCACGGCGTGGAAAGGTTGCCCCCTTCGACCCCATGGTGGGAAACTTAAACTTAGGTGGCGGTTCAAACCTTGGGTCAGCAGGTTCTTCACGACCTTCCGGTCAACCAATTCCATCAAAGGGTCCCTCTGAAGGTTTTTCCTTAAGTCGTCGCCACCTTATCATCGGCGCGGCAGGTGTAGGGACACTCGCAGCGCTTGGCGGGGGCGGGGCTTTTTTACTTTCCCAGCAAGACTCCGGAGAAGATTTTTCGGTTTTAAGCGTGCCAGAATCAGCCGTGACCT
>CAYSMG010000162.1:0-3149 GCA_964432045.1 uncultured Eggerthellaceae bacterium | reverse complement strand
TCCATCGCTGCATTTCCCACCATATCGGCAAGCACCTCATTTGCCACATGCAAGTTACCTGGAATTTGTGAGCTCATGGCACTTCCTTTCCCCACGCTTTGATATGGTGTCCTACGCACTGGCCTACACTCAAAACTTTCTTGAAGCTCCCTGCGCACGAACTGCAACAGTATACCGCAGCCGAACAGCTCGGATTTCAACGCTCTTTAGGAAGGAAAAGCCTACATGAAAACTACTTGTATTCCCCGTAGTGCTTGTGATATAGTTGTAAGGCTTTTTTCTCAAAAACGATTTCCTGAATAAGAGGAGATCTCAGCTGTAGATGATGGAGTGAGTACTATGTCAAAGATTTGCGAAGTTTGCGGAAAGAAACCCTCTGCTGGCCGCAGTGTGAGTCACTCACATCGTGTGACCAATCGTATGTTCCGCCCGAATGTGCAAAAGGTCACTATCCGCGATGGGAAGGGCCATGTGCGCAAGGCCAATGTATGCACCAGCTGCATGAAGGCCGGAAAGGTAACCCGCGCCTAGTGGGTAAGCAATCCCTTTAGAGAAAAGGGATTAGCCTTCGCAATTCACTGTATGAGCTTCGAAAGCCCCCACAAAGGGGGCTTTTTAGTTTCTAATGATAAGCAGGCGCTTGCAATGAGGACAGCTTGCCAAGGGGGCTTGTCGTTTTAACTCACTTAAGCGACCAGGCTCAATGGGGCTACGACAGACCCCGCAGATACTCTCCTTCAAATACCCTAGGACTACCCCACCGCAGCGTTGGTATAAGTCCCCGTACTTTTTCAAAAGGGCTGCATCAATACTTTGTGTGAGTCCCTTACGCTGCTTCTCAAGCTGGACAATTTTTTCACGCAGTGCGCTCCCCTTTTTCTGAAAAGAGGCGGTGGCCTTTTCTTCCCGCTCCTTCAAAAGGGCAAGGGCGTCTTGAACCTGCTTGCTCAAACCCTCAAGCTTATCAAGCTCCTCGGCCTTTTTTCCCAGCTCCTCTTCAAGAGTGAGGCGGCGGCGCGAAATACCATTGAGCTCTTTCGTGCGTGCTTCAAGATTGCGATAATCGCCACCACTTGCATCGATATCGGCCTGAACCTGCTTTTGTTTTGCCAAAAGCGCAGCATCCTCAGTTTCAAGCTTTTCGATACCCTCCTCACAGGCCTGCTGCATCGCATCAAGCTGATCTTTTTTCTTGAGTACCTCAGAGCACTTCTCACGCGTCTCTTTAATTAGCCCACGCTCTGGAAGCTCGTTAAAATCCTTCTGTGCCTTATTTAGGACAGCATCGAGTTCTTGCAGCTCTAATAGCTTGTTTATGTCTTCCTGCTGTACTTCCATATGCTTCTCCTTTATGAGCACACTTGCTCACTTTTACAGCTCGCACTTACAGATACAACAAACACTTACAGACGTACTGATTCAGGCAAGGCCCAGTTTCGCCCCTGATCAAGTACGGTAATCATATCTTCGGGAACCCCCAGTTTGCAGCAGGCGCGGGCAAGCACGGCGCTAAAGGGCAACTCGCTTACATCATGACCCAGTTCAATCACTGCCAATCCGGCCTGGGACAAGGCCAGCGCTTCGTGGTATTTCACCTCGCCCGCACACAGACAGTCGATCTGCTTATCAAGACAGCTTCGTCCAAGCCCTCCTGCTGAACCGGTGCAGGTTACTATGCGTTTCAGCGGACGCGTAAAGTCGCCCCACACCCTCGGCTTGCGTCCGAAAACAGATACACAACGGGCAGCCAATTGAGAAAGGCTAAGGGTAGCGCCATCGCTTTCCGCAGCACTACATATCTGCCCAAAGCCCTTATCCGGATCCCCAGGAATTGCTTCTAAAACACCCTCGAAGCGCAGTTTAAGCAGGTGCGGCAACATTTTTTGCGCATCAGCGCTCACGTCTAAAGCGGTGTGAAAGTTCATCAGGGCTAGGTTTTCACTGATGGCCGCCCACACCAAAGCCCCAGGATTGAGAGCCGTTGAAGGGGCGGGTCTAAAGGAATCGATCGCTTCTATAAAGGCTGGATGATGAGTCAAAAGGACATTCGCCTGAGCCTTAACCGCCGCATGAACCGCTTCAACCGTTGGATCTAGGGCTATAGCAATCCCGCGTACCAGAGCGGCGGGATCTCCCACCAAAAGCCCCGTCCGATCCCAACTTTCAGCATCAGATGCCGGGTATCTTTGCAGCAGGGCCTGTTCAAGTGCACCAACAGTGAAAGGAGTATTCTGCTTAGACAGAAGACCCGACTGACGTTTGGCTAATCCCTCACTATTCTTTCCCATGCCAGCCTCCTTAAGCTATTCAATAGTGATAGTTCGTCTGTCACCGCTTTGCGTTGGAACTACTATTTCACGATAACCCGCCTCATATAAAAGACGGTAGCCCTCCTTAATACCCCGATCTACCAGGTGAGGAGCATGTGCATCACTTCCTATGGAACAGGGAATATTAGCCCGATGTGCCAAGCGCAAAAAATCAAGCGCGGGAAACATCTCTTCGCAAGGATAATAAGCCCCCGAGGTATTGAGTTCTATCATACGCCCTTTTGAAGAAGCAGCCTCTATGGCTTCTTTGTAAAGGGGCAGAGGGTCAAAAGAAGGCCAAAAGCCAAATTTCTTCACCAGGTCGGGGTGTGCCATCACATCAAAAGGCCACTTAGAACTAGCTGCGATGCACCATTCTTCAAAATAGCGCCGCCAGATGGCATCTATGCCACCATATTCTTCCCAATGCTGAGCTTCGTCTGGGGCATCAAAGGGCCAGCCATCAAGAAAGTGCACCGAACCTAAGATCCAGTGGAAGTCTTGCCAAAGCTCGTCACTGAGCTTGCGATCTTCACCCTCACCCAGCCAATCCACCTCACAGCCACAGACAATCTCAATGTCTGGGTGTTCCTTTTGGGCACAGGCGATGTCGGCCTTATACTGACCAAGCTCCTCCCAGGAAAGAGAAAAGTCATGATCCTTATCCCAGACATCGCTTAAAACAAAGTGTTCGGTTATCGCAAGGGTGGAAAGCTTAGCCTTCTTAGCCGCCTTGACCAGTTCCTCAACGGTACCGCTCCCGTGGCCTGAATAGAAGGTATGGGTATGACAGCTCACAAGCTCCATCTGTCTTCCTTAGTCTTCAAGAGAGGCTTTAAA
>CAYSMG010000161.1:0-3150 GCA_964432045.1 uncultured Eggerthellaceae bacterium | reverse complement strand
ATGATTATGGCCTCCACTTATTTTTGCAAGGAAATTCCCTTTAAGGATGTCGTCATTTACGCCACCATCCTGGCAAAGGACGGCACGCGCATGTCAAAGAGCAAGGGCAATGGCGTAGATCCCATGGATCTTATTTCAATGTATGGGGCCGATGCCATGCGCTTTAATCTTTTGACTCTGGTGACCAATAATCAAGACGTGCGTTTTGATGCTGATATCGACAAAAACACCCATGAGCTCATAGGAAGTCCGCGTACCGAACAGGCCCGTGCCTTTGTCACAAAGATCTGGAATGCCAGCCGCTTTGTTCTGAGTAACCTTGAGGGCTTTACCTTTGGTGAGCCAGTGGCGCACACCAAAGCCGATGCCTGGATTTTTAGCCGTCTTGCTCAACTTTCCTCTCAGGTAACCCAGGGTATTGAAAAGTATCAGTTCGGCGAGGTGGCGCGCGCCCTGAACAGCTTTTTCTGGAGCGAGTTTTGTGACTGGTATATCGAGTTTTGCAAGAGCAATTTGCGTGAAGGCGCTGATGCTGATTTACGTTTGCAGACCCAGCGTAACCTGGTCTATGTTTTAGATACCGCCTTGAGACTTTTGCATCCAGCCATGCCCTTTGTGACCGAAGCCATTTGGGAATATCTACCTCACACCGAAGGAGAGGCTTCGGCTCTTATGGTGGCAGCCTGGCCCGAGCCCGAAGAGCTTGAACACTGGATTAACCCTGAGGCAGAACATAGCATGGGGCTTTTATGTTCAATTGTTTCTGCTGTGCGCTCTACGCGGGCTCGTTACAATATTTCCCCTCGTCAGGAGCTTGCCGTTACGGTAAATGTAGAGGCTGATGCAGTAGAGGTGGTAAAGAGCCTTTCTGCGCAGATTGTATCTTTGGCACGGGTATCTACGCTGATAGTGGAAGAGGGTGCACAGAAGCCCACAGAGAGTGCTGCGGTGGTGGTGGAAGGTGCCGAGGTTTACAGTCAGCTAAGCGGCCTGATTGACTTTGCTGCCGAGCGCGCTCGCTTGGAAAAGGAACACAAAAAGCTTTCAGGCGATGTTCAGAAGTATTCGAAGAAGCTTGAGAATCCGGGCTTTTTAAGCAAGGCAGCACCTGAGGTAATAGAAAAGGATCGTGCAAGGCTGGCCGAGCTGAGCGATCAGCTCAATCGCGTGGCTGCTCAGCTTGCTGAGCTTAACTAAGACAACCCTAGCTGAACCCCAGTTGAGCCTTTGTCACAAGGTCTTCACTGCCCAGAGCAGCGTCTTTGCTGATGGGGCTTCTTTGTTATAATTGCTTACCGTGTGCAGAGCTGCGGCTAAGACAAGCTAAGATAAGACGTAGAACAAGACGCAGATTCAAAAGAAAACTGCCTGTGTTTGCTAAGAGAATGGGGTTGAAATGAGCGAACTGTTAGCCCAGCTGTGGACGCCCGAGATTCAGGCGGCGTTTACAGCGGTTATCGTGGTGCTCGTTATTTTATATGTGCTATCCATCGTTTGGGTGGCGCGTGATGCTTACCAACGCGGCACCTCGTGGATCTGGTGCCTTATTGCTCTTATTCCCTTCTTAGGTGTTGTGGCCTACTGTCTGTTAAGACCTTCGCTTTTGCAGCTCGATCGTGACGAGCAAGAGCTTGAGATCGCTCTAAAACAGCGGCAACTCATGCAATACGGGGAATGCGCAAACTGCGGATACCCGGTTGAGAACGATTATCTTTTGTGCCCTAACTGCCATCAGCAGCTCAAGAATATGTGCCCCACCTGCCACCGGGCTCTCAATCCCTCTTGGACAGTCTGTCCCTATTGTGCAAGCTCGCTGCAGGCTGCTCCCGCGCGCCGCCAGCGCCAACGTCCTCGAACCCAGGTTTAGGGGTTTAAAAGCAGAGGTTCCTTGCGAGAAGCCAGGGATAAATCTAGAAGATAGTTTTGTTGTATGCAGGCACTTTGTGTGTGCCCGGCATGAGGATGCGCAGGCGCTTTGTGCGCGCCCGGCGCGAGAAAGGAAACTTGTATGAACATTATTCTTCCCGACGGTTCAAAAAAAGAACTGCAAGAAGGAGCCTGCGTGGCCGATCTTGCTTCTTCAATTGGAGCAGGTCTTGCTAAGGCTGCACTTGGGGGCATCATCGATGGAAGTTTTGCTGATCTAAACACACCGCTCTATGATGGTGCGCGGGTTGAAATTATTACCGAAAAGACGCCGGTGGCCTTAGGTATCATGCGTCATTCCTGTGCTCATGTTATGGCCGAGGCTATTCAGATTCTTTTCCCCGGAGCTCAAATTGCCTTTGGGCCACAAACCGACGATGGCTTTTTCTACGACTTCGAGCTGTCTCGTTCGCTTACGCCTGAAGACTTTTCTGCCATTGAGGAAAAGATGGCAGAAATTATCGCCAAAGACGAGCCTTTTGTGCGCGAAGTGGTCTCTCGTGAGGAGGCTGAGCGCATCTTCGCTGATCAGCGCTTCAAGCTCGAGCACATTCAAGAACTTCCTGAAGATACTGAGATTATCATTCGACGTCATGGCGATTTCGTCGATCTGTGCAGCGGTCCTCACCTTCCAAGCGCCGGCAGAATTGGAGCCTTTAAGATCATGAAGCTGGCTGGTGCCTACTGGAAGGGCGACTCAGACCGCGAGATGCTCCAGCGCGTCTACGGCACGGCCTTCTTCAAGAAAAAGGATCTTGAGTCGTATCTGCACACTCTTGAGGAAGCCGAAAAGCGTGACCATCGTAAGTTAGGCCGTGAACTGGGCATCTATATGATGGATGAGGATGCGGGTGTAGGCCTTCCCTTGTATTTACCCAAGGGAGCTCGCGTTATTCGCCTCTTACAGGAATGGCTGCGCCGCGATTTGTATAAGCGCGGGTATGAAGAGGTTATTACTCCGCACATCTACAAGGCCGATGTCTGGAAGACCTCAGGCCACTACGATTACTACAAAGAGAATATGTACTTCTTCAACATCAATGAGGGTTCAGAAGAAGAGCCTCGTTTGTCGGAGTACGGCGTAAAGCCCATGAATTGCCCTGGGCATGTGATGCTTTATCGCAATGAGATTCATTCCTATCGCGATTTACCCCTGCGTTACTTTGAGTTTGGTACGGTATATCGTCATGAGATGAGCGGGGTTGTGCATGGCCTTTTGCGCGC
>CAYSMG010000160.1:0-3157 GCA_964432045.1 uncultured Eggerthellaceae bacterium | reverse complement strand
CGCACCCGTAGCTACTGCAACAGACACCCCGGTAGCAGCCGTGGCTCCCGCTCCGACCGAGCCTGCTGCTCCTGCCGCCGAGGATGACAAGGTGCGTCCCGCTACTTGGAGGTGCATTACGGCGCCTATGGTGGGCACCTTCTATACCTCACCGGCTCCTGGCGAGCCGCCTTTCGTGAAGGTGGGCGATGAGGTAACTGCCAACCAAACCCTGTGCATTGTTGAAGCCATGAAGCTCATGAATGAAATTACCGCCGAGGAAATGGGCACCATCCGTGAGGTCTGCCTAGAAGATGCCACCCCGGTTGAGTTTGGCACGCCCTTATTCTACCTAGAACCCGTGGGTGCCAGCAGCAATACTCCGGAGATGCTAGCCGACAGCGATGCCTCGGAGACGGTATGATGTTCGACAAAATCCTGGTAGCGAATCGCGGCGAGGTGGCGCTGCGTGTTATGCGCGCGGCGCGCGAGTTGGGGATAAAGACCGTCGCCGTGTACTCTACCGAGGATGCTGATACCTATCCTGTGCACTATGCCGATGAGGCAGTGTGCATTGGTCCTGCTCAGGCAAATAAAAGCTACCTGGTCATTCCCAGTATTATCCAAGCGGCCAAAAACACCGGTGCCCAGGCCATTCATCCGGGCTATGGCTTCTTGGCCGAAAATGCCGATTTTGCCCGGGCTTGTGCCGACAATGACCTTGTCTTCATTGGGCCTTCGCCTGAATGCATTGAGCGTATGGGTGATAAATCCTCCGCCCGTGAAACCATGAAGACCTGCGGTGTGCCAACGGTGCCAGGTTCCGATGGCTGTCTTGACACCGTCGAAGAAGCTCGCGCCTTTGCCGATAGTGTGGGCTATCCCGTACTTATCAAGGCAACGGCGGGTGGTGGCGGCAAGGGCATGCGCGAAGTGCATGACCCCGCCGATCTTGAGTCGCAGTACCTAGCCGCTCGTTCCGAGGCCCAAGCTGCCTTTGGTAACGATGGCGTCTATCTTGAAAAGCTGGTACTGCGTCCTCGCCACGTGGAGATTCAGGTTCTGGCCGACGACCACGGCAATCACATTTCTTTGTGCGAACGCGACTGCTCGGTGCAGCGTCGTCACCAAAAGCTTATTGAGGAAGCGCCCTCGCCGGCTTTAACTGACGAGCTTCGCCGCGCTATGGGAATTGCCGCTATCAAGGCCGTGCGCGCGGTTGATTATCGCAATGCGGGCACCATTGAGTTTTTGCTGGACGATAGCGGTCATTTCTACTTCATGGAAATGAATACCCGCGTGCAGGTAGAACACCCCGTTACCGAGCAGGTTACTGGGGTGGATATCATCAAAGAACAGCTGCGCATTGCCGCAGGTGAACCGATGAGCTGTGCCAATCGGGCGCCCTTTTCGCCTATGGGACATGCCATGGAGTTTCGCATTAATGCCGAAGATCCTGCGCATGCTTTCCGCCCCTGTCCAGGCACTATTACTCACTTTGAGCCGCCGGCTGGTCCTGGCGTACGCGTAGAGAGCTATGTAAAAACTGGCTCGCGCATTTCTCCTTACTACGACTCCATGGTGGCGAAGCTTATAGTGTATGGCCAAGATCGCGAAGAGGTACTGGCGCGTGGTAAGCGTGCTTTAGATGAATTTATCATCGAAGGCATTGCAACTACGATACCATTCCACCGGCGCGTGCTTGATAACGAGGTATTCCGTGCCGGTGAGGCTTGTACTGACTTCATAGAAACCCAGATGGGAGATGTACTATGAGCGAATTGAACCTAGAAGGCATGGCTATTGCCCAAGGTGTGGTGGAAACCATTGTTTCTATTGCGCTTGGCGAGGTAGAGGGCGTGGCTGCCGTGGGTTCTACGGGTCAGGCCAACCGCAATCTGCGCTCGATGCTGGGCTCTAAGCCTTCTACGCAGGGTATTGAAATTAGCGTAAACGATGAAGGCAAGCTGGAAGTGGCGGCCCATATAGACGTGTATTATGGTCAGGTTTTACCTCAGGTTGCCCAGCGCGTGCGCACTGCCGTGGCGGCTGCGGTATCAAGCCAGGTGGGGGTACAGGTTGCCTCGGTTGATGTGTACATAGACGGCATTCAATTCGCGAGCTAAGAATGGCAAAAAAACGTCACCAGCGCACGGCGGCCCGTCGTGCAGCTCTAGCGCTGCTTTATGCCAGCGAGCTAACAGCTCAAGAGGCTAGTCTTATTATGGAAGAGGGTCGTGCCTTAGATGAGGCCGGCCCCTTAAGCGCTTATGCCCAGCGTTTGGTGGAAGGGGTAGAGGCGCACAAGGAGGAAATAGACGAAAAGCTTGCCCAGGCCTCGGAAAACTGGTCGGTGGGGCGCATGCCGGTGGTCGATCGTTCCATCCTGCGCTTGGGAACCTATGAACTTCTCTTTGTGGATGAGGTGCCCGATTCGGTGTGCATTAACGAGGCAGTAGCGCTGGCTCAGGATTTTGGCGGCGAAGATAACTCGTATCGCTTCATCAATGGGATCTTAGGGCGCATAGCTCGAGATGAAGAAGGTGCAGCCCAAGATGGAAAAAGCGCAGCGGAGGCCGGTGAAAGTCCCGATGAGGACTCGTGCCTAACTACTTCGGCAACTGAAAGCGTCTGAAAGCGCCTAAAAGCAAGAGAAAGCGCCAATTAAAAGGATAGATGAAACACCGAATTGCTTCTGCGGATAGAGCTTGACAAGGTAAGGGAGGATACTAGGGGTGGCTTCTAACAATTACGATAGCTTCGAAGACGTCAAAGCACGCCTGGACGAAATTGTCGAGGCTGTAAGTGATGACAGCCTTCCCCTAGATGATGCCTTGGCCCTTTATGAAGAAGCGGTAAGTCTGGGTCTGCGTGCAAGCGACCTGCTTGAGCAAAATATCGACGCGCGCAAAGAGGAAGATACGGCTTCAGATACAAGCTCCCTGCAGGCTGAGGAAGCTGAGCAGGCTGAACGGGCTGGACAAGTTGATCAAACTGAAAAAGCCAAACAAGGCGAGCAAGCCGATCAAGTTGAACAGGCCGAGCAAGCCAATCAAGCCAATCAAACTGAGCAAGCCGGCCAAGTTGAAGCATCGGCCAAGCAGGTTTCAGACACCGATGCTAGTGCTAATTAAGGAAACGAGGGCGGATACATGGGGGACAAACGCATTCTTGACGC
>CAYSMG010000159.1:1755-3167 GCA_964432045.1 uncultured Eggerthellaceae bacterium | reverse complement strand
GCCTTAGTTGCTTCACCTTTTCAGAAATCTTTGGCGTAAAGTCGGCCTCTTGCTTTGTTTTTACTCCAAGAAATACGCTGAGGTAGCGTAAAAGCAAAACCACCGCAACGCAGACCACGCCGGCTATGGGTAAAGGACAGGAAATATAGGCCAAAAGCACATAGGCCATAGAGCCACCCAGGGCAGCTACCGCGTAGTAATTCGAGCGCTTGAAAATATAAGGTATTTCTCCCACGCAAATATCGCGCACCGCGCCACCGCCAACAGCTGTTATAGCACCAAGCACAACAGAGACTACGATGCCTTCTTCAGCAGCAAAGGCCTTGCTTACCCCTGCTAGGGCAAAAAATGCCACCGTTAGGTTATCGGCATGAAAGACCGCCTTATCAAGGTGTTTGAACAGGCCACGGAAGTAGAAGACAAAGACACAGAGCAAAATACAGACAAGAATAAGGTCGGGGTGCGAAGTGAAGAAAACCCCCTGGTCTTGCAAGATAGTATCGCGAATAAGTCCGCCCCCATAGGCGGTGACCAGGCCTAAAACCGCCGTACCTACGATGTCTAGCTTGCGCTCGCAGGCAAAAAGCGCTCCGGTAAGTGCGCCCACGACAACCCCAAAGTAATCGATGCCCCAGGGGAGGGTCAGCACCGAGCCCCCTTGAGTGGTCATCGACTGTATGAACTGAAGGATATCCATCAATCTGCGTTTCTTGCTTCTTGTTCTTGTCCTGCGATCGATTATGAATATTGCATCTGCGCTTTAAAAGCCCGCAGCTTATGACCTACATGGCAGCAGGCCTGCACCTCAAGCTTACATCTCGCAGACCAGCGACTAAGTATACCAAGGCTTTTATGAGGGAATGCTAGAATTGCAGAACAGACTTCAGTTTGTAGATTTGCAAGTTTACAAGTTCGCATTTTGCAATGAATGAAGGTGCAGAGAAAGAATGCCAAGAGAAAACCTTGGACAAAAAAGGGAGCGTGCTGCCCTGATTGAGCAGCGCCTCTTTGCTCATTATGGACCCGGCGCCTGCTCGCTTGACTACGATACGCCTTTTAGGCTTTTAGTAGCCGTTATACTGTCGGCCCAGTGCACCGATGCCGCCGTTAACAAGGTTACACCTCAGCTCTTCACACGCTTTGGAACTCCCCAGGCTATGGCTCAGGCCCACCCAGGTGAGGTGGAAGCAATCATTCACCCCTTAGGCTTTTTCCGCAATAAGGCGAAAAACCTTATTGCCTGCGCACAAAGCCTCCTTGCGAATTTTGGTGGCGAGGTTCCCGCAGACCTGGAAAAGCTACAAACCCTGCCCGGCGTAGGACGCAAGACGGCCAATGTGGTGATGTGCGAGGCTTTTAAGGACCCCCAAGGTATTGCGGTTGACACCCATGTGTTTCGCATTGCACACCGT
>CAYSMG010000159.1:0-1655 GCA_964432045.1 uncultured Eggerthellaceae bacterium | reverse complement strand
TCCTGAATGGCATGGTAGCGCTCCGGATGAGCAATGATTACCTGATACCCCATGCCCTGCAACTGGAAAATGCTGCGCTCATATTCATCAAAATGAGCCCTACTTGCCCGCGTGGACAACTCAAGCAAAAACTCATTGCCCCCATCAAAGGCCAAATATTCAGCCCATTGCATGCCTAAGTCCATAAGCTTCGCGTGGTTTACCTCAAAACCCATGCGTAGGGGAAAACCATCGGCATGCTCGCAGAGAAGCTCGAAGGCGTCCCACATAGCATCGTAGTCAAAATAAGGATCGCGGCAGTGAGGGGTGCATACAATTGAAGTAATACCTGCCCTTTTTGCCGCTTCAAGCATTGCCAGCGATTCTTCCAAATCGCGTGCGCCATCATCAACACCTGGAAGAATATGGCAATGCATATCTCTCATCGGCTATTGCGCCCCCTTGCTACTGCGCGCGAACCCCGTGCCTGAGGCATAGCGCCATTCCCCGCACGTACCGCCCCTTGCTGCTGGCGAGCACCGTTCGTATCAAGAGTACGTGGTGACTCGGCACGGAACTGTTGTTGTGCTGCCAAATTTGCGCGCTCTATCTCTGCTGGATCAACACGGCTGCCATCTTTGGTGTAGTAAGCATAGTAATACTCAGACCCTGTACCTTCGCAGAAGGTGGCACACACACCTAAGACATTCGCTCCTGCCTTTTGCAGCTGCTCATAGGCATCCACCAGTGCAGAGCGTTTTACCACACCCGGACGCGTCACCATAATAGTGCCATCAACAATGGTTGATAAAATTGCCGCATCAACGAAGGCTCCTACGGGCGGTGTGTCATAAATAACGTAGTTGTAGCTATCACTTAGGAGGCCAACCAAACGACGAAAGCGCTGCGAAGAAATAATATCGGCAGGGTTGGGAATCTTTGGCTCGGCGTCTAAGAAAAATATGTTAGGTGTGCCAGTAGGAACCACCGCATCACGCAGCTGTGCCTGATCGGATAAGACCGCATAGAGGCCGGCTTGCGCATGAACACCCAATAATGAAGCCAGAGTTCGCCGACGCATGTCGGTCTCAACCAGCAGAACCGTCTTCCCTGATGTCGCAATGGCCTTTGCCAGCTCTACAGAGCAGGTTGACTTGCCCTCGTTTGGTACCGCACTCGTAATAAGGATGGAGCGAACAGGGTTATCGGGTGACATAAAGCGAATGTTGGCAAAGAGGGTCTTGGCGGCATTCTGCACCTCAAGACTATTACTGGTGCCCGACTTTTTCTTCTTCGACATGAAAGATACCCCTTCTTAACCCTTGATCTTAGGAATGCGACCAATCACTGGCACCCCAAGAAGCTCTTCGGCCTCTTCGGGACTTCGCACCCGCGTATTCACCATATCCATAAGCACCACAATGGCCACCGCTAGGAAAATGCCCGCTAAGAAGGCAACGGCGGTGTACATAACACGCGGCGGTCCCGAAGGAGAGGTGGGCGCTTGCGCCTCGTCGATAACATTAACGCTTTCCACATGCATGATCTCTTGCGCCACACTTGAAAGCACTTCAGCAATCTTGTTCGCCACTACTGCTGCATTACTAGCTCTGTCGGTAGTGACTGAAAGCTCAATTACACGGGTGGAGGTACTGGATTCCACCGAAACCGAGTAA
>CAYSMG010000158.1:0-3184 GCA_964432045.1 uncultured Eggerthellaceae bacterium | reverse complement strand
GGTAATCTGTTCATATGAGTATTATAGAATATTTGATGACGTTATGCGAGTACTTCCAAAAATAAATAGTACTTATGTCCAAAACCTTTACAAAGTATATTTATGTGTTTTTATAAAAGTGGAATCGTTCGATATTGTTGAGATAATCAACTACAGAAATCTAATTCGTGACTTTCTAGTGAACTTTCGCCTAAACTGACCACCCGCAGCTAAAAACAAAGGCTATCATCTTATTATTAGTTGATCACCTTTAATCTAGCCACTACATGTCATTGTCTAAAAATCAGAGCTTAAACAAAGTTATTAATATGCAAGGTTCGATTACTTTGCTAAATATTTAAAGAAGAAATTATCCTCAGTCTCGCCAGAGAAGTTGGCGCTTGTTAAAAGTCTTTCTGAAGATGCATCATCCCTATAGGGAACCTTTCCTGCATTCTGTGATTTAAAGGTGTTAGTCAAGTTTCGCTTCATTTGATAAAGGGGGGTCGCACTTCCTAAAAGCAAAGCTAAAACAAGTCCTCCACATATAAGTTTATCTTTCATCTTGTAAGCTTGATCTAAACTATCTATCACCATAAGCATCAAGATAAAAAGTGCTGGAATAGTGGCTCTCATAATGAAATCAGAAGAAATACCAATTTTGAAAATAGGAAAAGTAACTAGGCAGACTATTGTAAAATAGTAAAGCCAATTTTTGTACTGATACCGATGTATGAGAACAGCATAGACTCCAAACTCAAGAAGCAAGAAAATCACAAGTTTTGCCAAAGTATAATTTGAACCGCTTGTTAAGCCGATATTATTTGCAGAAATATTTCCAATCAGATACAAGAAAGTTGTGATACCGATAATACCTCCTCCCAACACATTTTGTATTGTAAAGGTATCCTTAAAACGCACTACAATGTAATTTTTCAACCATTTCCCTTTTGATAAATGTAGATCGCTCTCTTCAGCAGACAAAGTATCTGTTTCCGGGTACTTTTGCAGTAGCACTAAGAACACCACAAGTAGCAAGCACCCTATAAAGGGGAAAGTTGAATTCAACATTAGACTAGCTAATAAAAACACTAGGTTCTTCCTATTTTTCTGAACCAGTAACAAGATAGTGCAAAGCCATGCTGGCACAGCTTGATTAAAGACCCAAAACAACTGAGTGGTATTACTGGAATATTCATAAGAGGCAGCCCATTTCTCAAAATGCCAAGAACTTTCTAGATCCCAATTAGTAAGCCAGGCGCCAACAATATCCAGTCCACTAAAGAAAACTAGAATCCATAAAGGCCAAAAGCGAAGTTTCTTCGCTCTAGCACAAATTAGGTAGTACACCAAAGCAATGCCTACTAGGGCCCAGACTGCCTGAAAGTAATAACCTTGGCGAAGTCCTAGCGCCTTTCCAACTAATGCAGAGGGAAGCCAGAACCCGATATAATAGATTAGTCCTCTTTCTTCTCCCGAAAATCCTAAGAGACCTTCACTAGTCACTGGCCAATCAAACTCTACCAACAGATTAAAAAGCCCATTCCGCACAGTATGATCACTAGTTTGCCAAACAAATTTCCCAATCCCCGAATAATAAACCCAAATGGCGATAAATCCTAAAATGATTAATATCTTTGTCACCGACTCCAAGTCCAATTTCGGAACCCAGAGTGCAGGCATATTTTTGCAAACTTTGTAGAAACAAAAACATGTAAGTACCACTATTGGAAAAGCAAAATATATTTTAATCCATCCTAAGACAAAAATCACAAAAGGTAAAAAGAGGTATCCTGCTGCTAGACATGGCCCTATTTTTGAAGTTCTTTCCATTTCTTCTTCTCCTTTACATAATTCCTAAAAGCACCTCGTCATTCTATACTAGTAGGAAAATATAATACAAGTTTTTTGGGACTTAAGTGTATTAAGTGCATTTCTAACTTCGCATTCAATACAGTTAAACACCTTTTTCAAAAGATTCGTGTAGATTACATTTTTGCCTATATATTCGTGCTCTCTTTTTGCTGTTTTCGTACATCTTGAACACCCCATAAAAATATCAAAACAAAGAGTACACAAAGAATTCCCATTAACATGGTATATAGAACCGAAGCTCCAAAAATTCCATAGATGCTTACAATAGGTTTTGAAAGAATCAAAGCCAGCACTGCAACGATAACATACCCTCCCAATAAAAGTCTTTGGGAGCGTATGATGATGATCACCACCTGAAGAAGACCTGATAGACCCAAGAAACCTCCACCAAGAAGCAATATCAAAAGCTCCATCTTAAAAGATGACAGATCTGTACTATAAAGCCAAGAAAGTACTGGCACACCCAAAAGATAAGCTCCTACTATACAAACTAATGTGATGAGAGCTACTATAACTGATTGTCTAAATGTCCAGAATAAAAACTCTTTTGTTTTACCCTCATTCCATAGTTTTGACACCTTAAACATCATGGGATTGTAGATAAAACCATTCAAAAGTCCAACTACAAAGACTGGCATGGCTATAAAACCATAGCAAGCTTGTAACTCATCATTCAAAAGGGCATCAATAGCATATTTTGGTGCATTACCAATATAAAAGGATAAGAAACCTCCAATAAAAAGTGGAAAGCACAACTTCAAAAGAGAAAGCACTCCTTCTATAGACCAGTTTTCCCGCTTCGTTTCAAAGCCTGTATTGGTACAACGTTTGAAGAAGAGATATAAAAGAGTTGTAAAAATAGTACTTACGATAAGTGCGAACAATAAGTTACCTAACACAACGACCATAAGCCCAAAAAAGATGATCGTGATACCTAATCGTAGAGCCATAGATTTTGCACCTACGATTAAACGATTCTCTCGCTGATAATGACCATGATATACGTCTTCTAAAGCATCCACCACCTTAAAAAGACACATCCATAAGATAACCCATGCTTTCTCTGCTGTGTAATCATTTTGCACCGAAGCATACAAAACATAGGCAATAGAGACTAAGGTCATAGCAGTCACAGATACATATCGAGAATAGCGATACTCAGTAAAGCTAAACTGCTTTCGTATATCAGAGACCTGGAACTGCCGCATACCATACTTGCCAATAGTAAGAAAGAGATTAGCACTGGCATAAGCAATGGTGAAGATGCCTGCGTCCTCTAATCCCAACGTCCTTGTAAGAATCATCAGCAAGATAACAGACTGAAAAGCTT
>CAYSMG010000157.1:0-3193 GCA_964432045.1 uncultured Eggerthellaceae bacterium | reverse complement strand
AAGGGTTCAGCTATCGCTGCTTCGTATTCTTCCTGAGTAATGTCTCCATTAGAAAGCATACGAGACAAAACCAGATTACGCCGCTCGAGACATGTTTCTGGGTTATCAATGGGGTTGTTGTTGGTGGGCGACTGGGGAATAGCTGCTAAAGTAGCTGCCTCTACTAGGGTAAGATCACTCGCATCCTTTGAGAAATAGCGCTGAGCTGCTGCTTGAATACCGTAGGCACCCGAGCCGTAGTTAATGGTATTAAGATACATCTGCAGGATTTCATCTTTGGAATAGGTCTCTTCCACCTTGAGCGCCAAATAAATCTCGCGCACCTTACGCTTGATAGAAATGTCATTCATCTCGGAAGAAAGAATGGTTTGACGCACCAGCTGCTGAGTAATAGTAGAAGCACCTTCCTGACCGCCCGTCAGGTTTACCACAATAGCGCGCGCAATACCTATAAGGTCAAAACCGCTATGTTCGTAAAAACGCTCGTCTTCAGTATCAACTGTTGCCTGCAGCACATAATCGCACACCTCGTCAAGCTCTATTGGGTCGCGGTTCTCCAGCTGAAATTCAGCAAGAACTGTTGTTCCATCGCTTGCCAGTACGGTGGTGGTTTGCGTGGTGTTATAGACATCTACCTCGGTATAGTCGGGCAGGTCGGTAAGCCAAGAATTACACAGGGTCCAAATGGCCGCTGCTCCAGCTATACAGGCCGTAAAAAAGACGGCTAAAATGGCCAAAAGGATAGTACCCTTGCGCTTTTGCTTGGTTCCAATTCTTCGTTTTATAGTGCGTGAAGCCACACGCCACCTCCCCCAGGGTTCATGCGCGCAGCCAGCTCTGCCGCGAGCGGAGACATTGGGAAAACTCAACAAATTGTATCATCGGGCCTTATCTCCAAGGCAAACACCATACTATTGCTTGAAAAGAGCCAAAAGACAAGCTCAGGGGCTTTGTTTTTGCTTCTAATCGCTTTTCGCCCCTCCCAAATTTCAACTTCTTAAGGGGTTATCTTCCCAAACAAAACTCAAAGCTGAAAAAGATAAGACCAAAAGACAGCTTAAGAAGCTCCTTGAAACACAAGCTAGGCCAGCCTGTCCCAAAAGTCATCCTAAACGCCAGAGGACCAAGAAGCTTAACTGCTCCTTGGTCCTCTTTGCTTTCACTAAAAGCCGCTCTGATACGCTAAAGCACGCACAGGCACACTCAAAACAAGGGCCTATATCTTTTTAAGAGGCCTTGAATCCCTTGAAGTGCTTAAGCCCCTTTCGAACCTCTTTTGACCTTTCGCCTTATAAGCCCATTTCCTCTTTCAGCTTTGCGAGTTCCGCATCAACAGAAGCCGTATTTCCTGCCTCTGCATACTTCTTTTCAAGCTCGGCCACAGCATCGGTGGGTTCCTCGTTAAGCTCACTGAGGGCATTTGCCTGATCAAGCATTTGATCCGCCTTGGCCTCCATACGGTTAAAGCTGCTCATAGCGCTTTGCGCCTTATCAGAGGCAGAGCTAATTTTTGCTACCTTGGTCTGCGTCTTTGCAACGGCAACCTTGGCCTTGATGGTTTCTCTGCGGCTGTTTAGCTGGTTAATGTCATTCACCAGCTTGTCATGCATCTCACGCATCTTTGTTGCGTTAGTATGAGCCACATCGTAGGCTTCCTTAAGCCCTGCTCCCTTGGTTTCAAGCTCCTGTTTTTTCGCAAGGAAGGCGCGGGCATCATCCTCATTGCCAGCGCTTAACGCCTTGCGAGCCAAGTCCTCGTAACGCTCAATATCGGCCGCATTTTCATCGAGCAGACGCTTCGCGCGCTTTTCTTCAGCCATAACACCAGCGGTCTCTTTCTTGACCTCGGCAAGATCGTCGGTTAACTCGCGTAGATATTGGTCGATCATCTTGGCAGGGTCTTCTGCCTTATCAAGTAGGTCATTGATGTTTGCCTTGATAATGTCGGCAAAACGGTCGAGGATTCCCATAGTTTCCTTCTTTCTCCTGGGGTTTACATCTGCGTCTTTTGCTTATTCCTTCGTGCTTTATCTCACTTCAAGAATCTACCTTAGCTTTAAAAGGGCCGTCCTATCACTTACTTTGCCGAACTGTTATCTTTTTCATATTTATCGGCCAGATCTTCAAGATCCTGGTCACCAAAGGTCTCAAGCGGGGTGTTGAGAATGCGCTCGGTGCGCTTGGCCTCCTCCTCTTTCGCGCGAGCACGGCTTTTCACCACGAAGAAAATCACCAGAGCGGCGATGGCGACCACAACGCATATAGTTATAGGAACAACCGGCGATGCGGTAACGTTCATAATACGATCGGCGGTCTCAGAGAAGGTCTCGGAGAAAATCTCTTCTTCCGAAAGCGACATATCTTGGTAGTTGATCTGCAAATACTCCTGCAAGATGGCAAGAGCTTCATCGTCAAGCACAGTACGAGCCTGAGAACCCATGTAATAGCCAGCGTTATAGTACCCATTGCCATCGTCACAAAAGACCAGAAGGAAGTGGCCGTCATCGCTAAAGAGTTCGCCGTAGAGCTCTTCGGCAAAACTCGCCAGCTCATCAGAATCACTCGAGTATCCGTTTGGCAGAATGTAGAGATAGGGTTGCACTCCGGTTTTGCTATAGAAGTAGCTCAAGCCCGATTCTAGCGTGGTGGAGTCCTTGATCCAGCCTCCATCTTCATCGGTGTAGTAAGCCGTTTGAGTGGTTGCCGAAGCAGGCAAGGCCTCGCGCTCAATAGTGGAGGAAGATACCGAACTTCCGCTGCAGGTTGTGAAGCTTAAGATGAGGCTAATGGCCACAAGCAGAAGAAGAACTACTACCCCCACAAATAAGGCATTACGGCAGCCACTAGAACACCCAGAAGGGCCTCCCTGCTGATTATTCTGATTAGGGTTTTGCGGAGCTTGGGGCTGGCCACCACCCCCACGAGAACTTAAGAGGTTGCCCAGAAGGAGACCCGTAAGAAAACCACCGGAACCGCCGCTGGAATGATGATGGTGAGGCTGTGGTCCACCACCGAAGCCGCCGCCCCCAAAAGAGCGCCCGCCTCCGCCACCGAAGGAGCGTCCACCGCCTCCGCTAAAACCGCCGCCGAAGCCACCGCCTCCGCCGCCGCTAAAACCGCCGCCTCCACCGAAGCCGCCGCCTCCGCCGCCACCAAAGGATCTTCCCATCTTAGATACCTTTCCCGAAAGAGT
>CAYSMG010000156.1:0-3198 GCA_964432045.1 uncultured Eggerthellaceae bacterium | reverse complement strand
TGGTAGTGGCTTGGTTTTCCTATCCAGAGCATGGCCTAAAGCCGCCTGTGGTTCAGTAGGGCAAACACTGCGCTCTACTGCAGCTCGACTGCACCGAAGATTCCACCTTCAGAATCGGTAAGAACCACAAGGCTTCGGTCTGGCTCAAGGCTGACGCGCGGGTAAATGACATCGCCTAAGACGGCTGAGCGACGGTAATCAACCCGTATACATTTGGGCCGTAGCTCTTGTGGTAGCACGTCAAGGGCCATCATGACATAGCGACTGTTGTTCACATGCTGGTTGGAATCGATATGTTCCCGCTTGATTGAAATAGGCTCGGCCTCTTCATAATCTGCGGGGATGGCCACCTTGCGGTTTTCTGCCGGCATTTCAAGTGGCTTTGCTAGATGGTAGGCACTGACGTGTTCGGGCTCGGGGCGTATGGGTTTGCCGCGTAAGAGGTCCACGAAGCCCCAGGTGGAGTTCGCTTTAGCGATAAGTTTTTTGTTCTCGTCGTACAGGGTAAAGTTGCGCTTTGCCGAGACGGTCTTAAAGCCGCTGGCAAAGGTACCAACTTCTACCATCTCGCCCAGTTCAGGATAGCGATCTACCACAATATGCCAGTGGGTAAGTACCCAGGCGCTGTGACGGCTTTTGAGATACTTGGGTCCAAAGCCAACAGCGTTTGATTGAAAGGTACTGCAGTCTTGAAAGATGTTGATCAAGGCAGGCAGAGTCATAAAGCCCTCTTGGTCGGTTTCGCTATAGCGCACCCGTGCCGAAAAGGTATAGAGGGCAGAGGAAGGTTTTTTTGAGAGATCGGCAGAAGAGGACTCGCTATTGTCTGCCTGTGGGGAAGAGCTTTGAGTCGCTTGTAGGAATTCATTATCTACCACGTCTGACATGCAATGCTCCTTGTTCGCTTTGTTTTGCTTCTTGCCTTGAAAAATATACTCGATTTTTCGTGGTGCGCGTGAAACAGATTGGTAATGCCTGAGCTGCAAAATGTGTGCTATTGACTATACTGACTCAAGATAAAAAGACGAAGTGGTGCCAAAGGGAAAGGCGGGGTTGCGTGGGAAGCAGGAAGCCATCGGCTCGCGCAAAACGGGTGGCACAGTTTAGGGAGAGCCTCGGAAGTCTTGACGATGTCTTTGCGCGCGAGGAAAAGGAGTCAAGCCGTCGTGAACGGGAGCGCGAGCAGGCGCTTGAACGAAAAGGCTGCACCTCAAAACAACGCTACGCTTTTCGCAGTGAGGCAGAAGAAGCAATAGAGCTGTGCGCCGAACACGGCACCAAGGGACTTCGCTGCTACAAGTGTTCTTACTGCGGAGGTTGGCATTTGACCTCACGCCCTCAGCACTAGCGAAAAGGGCATGCTTGTTACCTTGTGAAGGCAGTACTCAATTTAGAAAAGGCCTAGCTGAGCTTTTCCGATAGAGGGCACAGCCTTCCCTTGCGGTGTGGTCAGAACATCTTTCCTAAACGCTTGGTGTCAGTGTTCTTTTGGCTCTTTTGGCTTTGAGCTTTGAGGGGGTTGAGGGAGCGCGCGCGGCAGAGTAGCGCTGAAACTCAATACCTCGCCTTCCTTGCTCGCTTGCAGTTTGCCTCCGTGGCGCTCAGTAATGCCTAAGGCAACCGAAAGCCCAATACCATAGCCACCGGTGCTACGGGCACGCGAGGAATCAGCGCGGTAAAAGCGATCAAAGAGCTTGTCGACCTCTGCACTGGGAAGCGATTTTGCGGGATTGCTTACCCTCAGCAAGATTCCCCTGCGATATGCCTGTAGGCTAAAGCGGATTTCGCCCTGTTCATCTCCGTATTTGACGGCGTTATCAAGCAAGATATTACACAGACGCTGCAGTGCCTCCTCGTTTCCTTGAACCCACAGATTTTCTTCTATGTGAATGGAAAGAGGTTTTTCTGCAACCTCAGCCAAAGGCAAAAAATCTTCTGCTGTGCGCGAGGCAAGCTCGCTGAGGTTGAAGGTTGGCAGGCTTGCATCGTGATGCGTTTCGGTGGCACGCGACATGTCAATAAGGTCGCGGATGAGCGTGTTTAGGCGGGAAATTTGTTTTTTAGTGCTACGGGTCCACTGGGTTTCACCCTCAAGTTGTTCGGTGACATCGGTGTTGGCGGAAATGATGGCAAGGGGGGTCTTGAGTTCATGTGAGGCATCGGTTACGAAGCGCTGCTGGCGTTCAAGGTTGCGGGCAAAGGGGCGCATACCGCGTTTCGAAAGAGGAATAAGCAGTAGAAAGACCATAATCAAGCAAACCACAATACCCAAGGAGGCACCTTTTAAAACCGTAAAGCCAATTTGTAGGGTCAGGTAGCAATCGATGATCACAATGGTCACTGAGCCAGAAGAATCATCATCGCTAAATACCGCAAAACGGTAGTAGCCCGAATAGCCACGTTCTTGATTGCCGTTGAAAATATCAAGCGCTAGGTTTTCTAACTGCTCGCTTCCCTTGGTGACAATCTGGCGCACTTCAAGTTCTGCCACCGTGCCATCCTCGTTTACTTCTAGGACGGCATAGCGGGTTTCATAGGGGGTTTCTCCTGAAATACTGAAGGGCTCGGTGATGGCGGGCCGCTCTTCTTCATTGGGCTGAGGAAAGTGTCCGTCGTTTTCATACAGGGTATCTATGAGGCTATCAGCGCGTGAGGTGACGGCGGAAAAGAAGACTAAAGACACTGCCACAAGTAAGACAATGAGGGTGATGGCAAGTGCCACTATGGCCGAAAGAATGAAACGTCGTCGCAGCCTTTCCAGTGCAGAGCGATCTCTTTGCACGGTTTTGCTCCTCTCCGTCCCCGTTTCAGCTCCTAAACCATAACACGCCCGGCTCCTTGTGGGGCCAGGCGTGTTAGTTTCAGTCTTGTTTTGGGTCTTGTTTTACCCTTATTTTGAGCGGCTTGAGCGATTCTTAGGCGGCAGAGGTGCTTATTTCTCTGCCGCTTCAAGAATATAGCCAAAGCCACGACGCATAGTGATGCGAGTAGTGGAATGTATCCTTTCCAGCTTACGGCGCAAGTAGGACATGTAAGTCCACACGACTCCGGTTTCAACCGAGGAATCGTAGCCCCAAATATGGTCCATCAGCTGCTCGACTGAAACAGGTGCCCCTTGGCGACGAATAAGTGTCTCCATAAGATGGAATTCCTTGTTTCCCAGATGGGTGGTTTTTCCATTGCAGGAGAGCTGGAAGG
>CAYSMG010000155.1:0-3236 GCA_964432045.1 uncultured Eggerthellaceae bacterium | reverse complement strand
TGGTGCGGGTTATGGTGGAGGCGGAAAGCCAGGAGGATGCCGAAGATCATGCCCGGGCCATTGCGGCTGTCGTGGAACGCGAGGGCCTCAAATAAGGCTGCGTGAACTGCGCCGCTGCCCCTAATGATTGACCTCTTACCGAGGCTGCCGCTTGCTTTTAAACGGCTTTTTAACAGGTAGCGGCCTGCGTTTTGAACGCATATTGGTCGGTCAACTTCTACGCTACCCCAGTTAACGAGGGGTACAAGGTCCTCGCAGATTCATGAAGCTTTTTCCAAAAAAGGGACGTATACTTACTTCGAGGCTGGGGCTGTGTTCAGGGATGTTATTTCTGCCACAACATTCCTTTCTGCTGCACAATCACAGCTCTAAGTAGAATTTGATCTGAAGGGGCCGCCGCAATTTTGAGTGGCTATCATTTCTGCACCAGCAAGGGGCCTAATACCCCTTGCCGTGGTTTCCCCTTGCACACAAAAGGCAAGATGGAGGAAGCGTGGTAGCTTCGACTTTTCGGTGCTGCGCTTAGACAAGAGTCTTTTCTTGCTGAAGAGGAACGAAGATGATCTATCTTGATAATGCGGCCACGTCGTGCCCAAAGCCTGAAACAGTGGCACAGGCCATTACCAGTGCCCTTAACTCCTTTGGAGGAGTGGGACGTGGCGTCCATCCTGCTTCAGTAGCAGCGGGACTTGCGGTTTTTGAGGCCAGAGAAGCACTATCAAGTCTTCTCGGGGGTCCTGGTTCTCAGCGCGTGTCCTTTACTATCAATGCAAGCATGGCGCTCAACATCGCTATTGCTTCTTTGCTTCCCAGTGGCGGTAGGGCCCTAACCACTGCAGCATCCCATAATTCAGTCTTGCGACCCTTGTATAAGGCTCGGGATGAGCGGGCTTGTACCATACGAGTGACCCCCCATGACCGTGATGGTTTACTGGATTATGATCAGTTCGAAGGTATGATTGAAGGCGTAGACCTTGTGGTGCTTACCCATGCTTCGAACCTGACGGGAGACATCTACGATGTTGCTCGCATTGCGCACATGGCGCATAAGGCCGGTGCGCGGGTGGTGCTTGATGCTGCTCAGACGGCGGGAGCCATACCCTTTGACATGACTGCTCTTGGTGTGGACGTAGTCTGTTTTACCGGTCATAAGAGCCTGCTTGGTCCTCAGGGGACAGGGGGTCTTCTTGTGGCGGAAGGACTTGAGATAGCGCCGCTGCTTGAGGGTGGATCAGGAACGCGCAGCTTTGATGAGCGACACCCACGCATTATGCCCGAAACACTTGAAGTGGGTACAGTCAATGCACATGGAATTGCCGGGCTTGCAGCTGGTATTGAGTACCTGCAAACTCGAGGGGTGGACGCTTGCGCTGATCACGAGGCAGCCTTGCTTGAACGTTTTGTCCAGGGGCTTTCCTCTATTCCCGACATACGCATTTTGGGTGGGCATTCAAAATATGGTCGCTGCGGCATAGTGGCCTTTACTTTAGGGGATATTGATTCTGCCCTGATTGCCGACCGACTGGCAAGAGAAAAGGAGATCTGCGTGCGCCCTGGAGCCCACTGCGCGCCTCTGATGCACCGAGCCCTTGGTACCGAAGAGCAGGGTGCGGTTCGTGTGAGCTTTGGTCCCTTTAATACAGAGGAAGAAATTGACACAACACTCGATGTTCTGGACTCTATTGCACAGGATGTCAAAAGGGGAAGTGGTCTTCTGTGAGCTGCAGAATTGGCATCGATCTTGGCTCGACTGCCGCAAAGGCAGTGGTGTTTGAAGGCGATACGCTGGTCTTTACTGTTTGCGAGCCTACGGGCTACAGCAGTGTGGATGCCGCTTCGCGCGTGCGCAGGGCTATAGAGCAGGCCGGCTTTACTCTTGATGAAAACAAGGTGGTGGCAACGGGATACGGACGCGCCTCGGTTTCCTATGCCGCTTCTTCGGTAACCGAAATTACCTGCCACGGTCGTGGTGCCGCCTTTCTTTTTGGTCCCGATGGCGTGGTAATAGACATTGGCGGTCAAGACACCAAGGCGATTGTACTTTCAGGCGGACGGGTGATGAAGTTTGCAATGAACGATAAGTGCTCGGCGGGTACAGGCAAATTTCTTGAAATCATGGCGAACCGCATGGGGGTTTCCCAGGAAGAACTTGCCGAGCTTGCGCGCAAGGGCACTTCCACACAAATATCGTCAATGTGTACCGTCTTTGCGGAAAGCGAGGTCATTTCGCTTATTGGGGCGGGAACCCCGCGCGAGGATATAGCCTGGGGCGTGATTGAGTCAGTTGCTGCTAAGGTAAAATCCCTGGTTCCAAAGGTGGATAGGGCACCTTACTTTCTCACCGGCGGCCTGTGCGAAAACACCTACTTGATTGAGCGGCTTTCAGCCCAGCTTGGTGTGCCGGTAGACACCAAGGCACAGGCGCGCTTTGCGGGTGCAATAGGCGCCGCTTTAAGTGCTCCGCTTGACTAATTGGCGGCTTGTTTGCTTGTAAGGAAGACCGGCGTTTCCTAAGTATGATGCATAGGGGTATGATGCCTATTTGGGCCTATTTGTGCCTATTCGTGCTAATCCCGAACCTATGTCCCATTTGAGGAAAGCAGAATTACTCATCTGGTAGTCTAAGGTATCATGGACACGTCAATCAAACATGAGGAGATTCATGAATCGACGCACTAATTTGCGCCATGACCGGACAAAATACGATCGTCCCACGAGACGAAAGGCGCTCGATACTCAAGCTAAGCAAGGACGAGCATCATCAACCCAATCAACAAGGCCATCACACTCTCGCGCCACAGATCAAGCACAAAGACCTTCGTATGATCGAAATTTCAATCATTCCGACACCCGTCGACACTCACGCAGAAGTCAAGATGTCTATGTTGGCAGACGCAAGATGCGGACCCTCGATCGTTTTAAGCTTCCTCTCTCACTGGCCGCAGCACTTGTTCTTATTGCTCTTTTGGTTCTTCCTGTCCGCACTCTCCTGAACTCACTGCAAGTACCTACTCAATCTGAGGAAGAAGCGCTTGTGGTTTCTGATGCCGAGCAAGTTGTTTCGGATACCGAACAAAGCTCCACATCGATCACCTTGACCTTTGCAGGAGACTGCACGCTTGGCACCGATGAATATTTCAATGCTTCTACCAGCTTTAATGCGGTATATGATGCGGTTGGTGATCCTGCCTACTTCATGGCAAATGTCGCGAGCATCTTTAGCGAAGATGACTACA
>CAYSMG010000154.1:0-3241 GCA_964432045.1 uncultured Eggerthellaceae bacterium | reverse complement strand
TGTTACCTCCTTCGAGCCAGAGGACCTTCAGGTGGACAACACCAAGAACGAAGGCCCCCGGATTCTGAAAAAGTACCTGCAGTATGCCAAGGCCGTCAGCTCCGGCAACCGCGAGCTGGCCGACTCCATTCTGCATTCGTTCACCGGCGAGCGCTGGAAGGTCCAGAGCGACTTCGATTCGAGCAAGATTGCCGACCGCGTCTACAATGCACTGACCCGCAAAGGATACACCATTGAGAGGAACGTCGGGGTCGGCGGGTACCAGATAGACATGGCTATAAAGCAGAACGACAAGTACATCCTGGGGATAGAGTGCGACAGCCGCCTCTACGAGATGTTCACGTCCACGAGGGAGAGAGATTACCACAGGCAGAAGTACCTGAAGTCACGCGGGTGGAAGATCCACAGGGTCTGGACCCCCGGCATATGGAAAGATCCCGAGAAAGAGATCGCAAGGATCATCTAGGCCATCGAGAAGGCCTAAGGCGCCCGTGCCGCGGGGGCGTTCTTCACTCTGTACCAGACGACGTCGGTCTGTACGCTGAGGCCATCGTGGCCATACGCCTGTTCGTCCCGCATCTGCCTTTCAGGCCGTCAACTACATGGTGATAATCATGTACCAAGTGTTCAGGAACAAGCTGCTGTCCATCTCCATCTCCGTGATGATGCCTCTTCATACCAGCCCTGATGTACGCCCTCTGCCCGGCCTACACGAGCCTTGTCTAAGCATCGTTCAACATCGGTGAGGCGCTGACGTCCGTGGTCATCCTGATGCCGCCGTTATGCGCAGACGCGACTCGAGGCTTTCGGGGATCGCGCTCATAAATATTCTGGAAGAGGAGTGCAGGAGCTTCTCCGTGCACACCGACACGTCGGATATGTACAGGGCGTGCACGTTCCTCTGAGGGGAGGACGTGTTCGAGGACACCGTATCGAAGGCGAGGTCTTGTTTCTTAGATGCCATGGCCGGTATGTCTAGGTCCCTCGGGGACGGTGCTGGAGGATGTATCGACCTGATAGCCAGGGAGACCCGGAGCGACCCGCTCATCTACTCGGACGATGGAAACCCCGCCATGGTCGACGAGGAGAGGTATGGCTCGGCCAAATACACCCTGGCGATAAATCAGAACAACGTGATAATCGAGTTCCAGAAGTTCGCCTGAAGCAAGATGTCACCGGAACTCAGAGGATGAGACCCTTTCGGCCTTCTCCTGTTTTATCTCCTAGTAGGCGGCGCCCCATTCGGCCATTCCCCTCGATAGCCTGGATCAGAGATATGCCGACAGATATCAGGGAGTACTCCTCCTACGACGAGACCTTGCTCACCACCTTCCTTTTGATTAGCCCGTCCGCCTCCAGCTCCCTCAACTAGCGACTCAGGATGTGGGCCGTCACCCTGTTGAAGAAGCTGTGGAGCTCCCCGAACCTCATGGGGCCGTCTTGCAGCCTCCAGATGATGTATGTCTTGTACTTCCCGCTGATGAGCGATAGCATGTGGCTCAGCGGAGTGTCGTCAATCGTCGAGTCCACAGGCCTTCCTCGCAGCTTCGGACAAGTCTATCCCTGGCGGTCTAAATACACTGTGCCTCACCGGGCCATTTGGATTATCAGCGGCAGGGCACTCCTGTCGAAGTCCATTAGGACGTACTCCGTCTTGGGCGGCACCATTGAGTACACCGTGCGCGCAACCAGCCTGTCGGCCTCCAGCTCCATCAGCTACTTCGTCATCATCTTCCCTGGCCTCCGGAACCAGGGCATGGACCTCGCTGAACCTCTTGGGTCCGTCTCTCAGAATCCACAGGATCACAGACCTGTACTTCCCACCCAGCAGGCGGACGGTTGTCCTCACGGAATAGGTCACCTCGGACTGGGCCGTGTCGCAGTTCATACTTCAATACGCTTTTGGACAATACACGTCATTTCATACCGTACCATCTATAAATGCTCCCTCTGTATGACCCTCTGTATGATCTAGGGTTGAAACTTGAATAACCAGAAATTGAGTTAAATCGATTTGTGGCATGTGAATCCTGCGACATACAAGGCTTTCGTCAATGCCCGAGGGTGACAAAGTTCTGAGGAAGCGCAGCATCACCAAAGATGTAAACTTTTAGGAGGTGCGCCACATCTCGCACAATCGTACCAAGGTAGATAACATTAGCGCAGAGACTCAAACGTACTCCGGCAGGAATTCAGATGGACTCGTCAACATCCTCACCGAGATCGAGAGTTCGTGGTTCTATACGGGTCTGAGGATGGGCGACTATGCCCGGGAAACCATCATGACCATTTGGTCACGGGGGAGCTGTATCTGAGATATCGAACATCGGATGCACAAGTGCCCCACGTGCGGGGCACTTTGCAGGGTGCACCGGTACGAAAGGAAGTACTCGCACACCAGGTGCTCGATTAGGGTCCCCGTCATAAAGGCCCACGTCCCGAAGCTCAGGTGCGAGACCTGCGACGGGTATCCGCAGATCCCCGTCCCATGGGCCAGGCCACGCGTATCGTACACGAAGATGCTGGAGAGGGAGTTTTTCACGCTGCTCGGTGACTCCGTGAACAGGACCGCTGAGCTATGCGGGATCAGGCCACGTGTAGTTTGGGACCATCAGGTACAGGGTCAACCAGACCCTAAATAGGACGGACCTGTCCGGTATGAAGCTCCTTTACATCGATGAGACCTCGTCCAAGAAGGGCCACGGCTACGTCATTCTGGTCTGCGACCAGGACAGGCGAGTCATATTCGTCTACGAGGGGAAGAGCTCGAAGACGATGGACCGTCTCGCCGTGTGACTGGAGGCACACAACGGGAGGAGGGAGAACATCGGGTTCATCAGTTGTGACCTCGAAGAGGCGTACCCCTTCGGGGTGCGCCAGAACTCCTTCAAGACCAGGATCGTTTACGACGAGTTCCATGCTGTGAAGCTCATTATCAAGTCCATGAACGACACAGCCCGTCGAGCCGTGGAGATCCAGGCTATAAATACCCACACCAGACACCTGATGAGGATGAACATGTCGAAGCTCTTCAGGGAGCAGCTGAGGGCGCTAGAGTGCTCCATTGAGACTACCGCGAGCTACTTGAGGACTACCGCTTCAAAAATGTATTCTCGGACATTTACAGGCAGTACAACAAGGAGTCTACATAGAAGATCCTGGATCTCTGGTAACACGACGCCCAGACGTTCAGCACCCAGGCGATGAGGACCGCGTCCGAGAGCATATACTCACGCCGGGA
>CAYSMG010000153.1:0-3290 GCA_964432045.1 uncultured Eggerthellaceae bacterium | reverse complement strand
ATAGAGGCCGAATAAACCATGACGCAACCAAGAGTCGTAAGAAAAAGAACGCTCAACAAAAGCAAGAGGCGCGGCATCATGATACTTGCCGGCACCGCCCTTTGAGAGCGCTCTTTTCTATTCTTTAAGACCCCAAGCACCGTGTTACCACCGTGCTCTATTCTGTACTCTGCTGTGCAGAATAATTCGCTACCAAGCGTTTAAAGACTTCGCCACGCTCCTCAAAGCAGCTAAACTCATCAAAGGAAGCGCAGGCTGGTGAAAGGAGAACAACCTCACCCGCCTTTGCTATAGCACATGCCTTATTGAAGGCGCAGGCCAGCTTGCTCACCTGATACGTTTCAAAGCCCATAGGGGCAGCACTGGCAAAGTCCTCAAAGGCTTGAAAGAAACGCTTCCCTGCCTCCCCAAAGCAAATCACTGCTCGCGCATGCTGGTGAGCTGCTGCCACCAAAGGGGCAAGATCAGTTCCCTTATCATCGCCGCCCAAAAGCACCACGAGGGGTTCATCAGGAAAGGCAGCAATGGCCTTAAGCGTGGCATCAACATTGGTAGCCTTCGAATCGTTATAGAAGGTCACCCCAGCCACCCCGCCGCAGGGCTCAATACGATGCTCAAGGGGCGCAAAGCTTTCTAAGCCCTGCTGAATAGCCGCATCACTACAACCCAAGGCCACCGCACAGCTTGCGGCTGCCAAGGCATTGCCCAGGTTATGAGCGCCCCTAATTTGCAAGCTCGTCGCCAATCCAAGCCTATGTTCGCATCCGTCTAGAGCCACACACAGGCTCCTATCCTGGGCGACAAAGGCCGCATTCTTGCTTCCGCAAGCCTGGCGCATATCACCGCTATAGCCTTCCTTGGTGCCAAGCGGTAGGTAGGCAAAGCCACGCTTGTCTTCATCAAATGCCTTCAGGCGACGAATCTCGCTTCGAACTCTCTCATCGCTTGCATCCAGGACAGCAAGGGATGAGGGGGTATTCTTCAAGTTGTCAAGCAGCTTGAACTTGGCCTGAGCATAGGTCTCAAAAGAGCCATGCCACTTAAGATGATCAGGGGTAATGTTTAAAATAATCGCAATATTGGGGGCAAAATCAACAGTGGAATACAGCTGGTAGGAAGAGGTTTCCACCACAAAGCAGCCCTGCGGACGAGTGGCAACCGCATCAATTGCCGCCTGACCAATATTGCCTACGGCCTGCGCATCAAGTCCCGCTTCGCACAGCACAAAGGCCGTCAGTGCAGTCGTAGTCGTTTTGCCATTTGTGCCGGTTACTGCCACCCATGTCGATTCGGGCGAACTCTCACGCCAAGCAAACTCAACCTCACCATAGACCAAAGAAGAGTGGCGCCTTCCCGCCTGATAAAGCTTTGAATTTGGAGCAATACCCGGGCTGGGAATACACAAATCAAAATGCCCTTCGGGTACATGGGTCAAAAGTTCGCTTACAGCATCGTCACCAAAAACAGCAAAGGCACCCTGGGCACACGCAGCTTCTACCGCCTCTTCCGCCTGAGAATTTGGCTGCCCTGCCGCAATGAAAAGCCCATCAATCCGGCTTCCTAAAAGCGCAAGGCAGTAGCGCAGGACAGCCAATCCACTGACGCCCAAACCAAGGATCAAAACATTACCCAAGTGATCCTCGCCGCGACGCGCTACAGCAGCCTGTCTGCCCGCTCCCACCCCCAATGAGAACTGCGACTTATAGCTTTCATTTTGCCCTGATTGCATGCTAGGCCACCGCCATTAAAGACTCGGCAAAGTAGATGGAAAAGCCAATAGCAGCCAGCAAGCCCGAAACGATCCAAAAGCGCACGACCACCTTGGTTTCACTCCAACCCTTCTTCTCGAAGTGATGATGGAGCGGAGCCATAAGAAAGAGTCGTTTCTTTGTCCTTTTGTAGTAGAAGACCTGCAACATAACCGACAAGGCCTCGACCACAAACAGACCGCCAATGATAAGAACCAGAAATTCCGACTTGGTAAGTACTGCCAAACAACCAAGAGCCATACCTAAGGCCAAAGAGCCGGTATCACCCATAAAGATATCGGCCGGATAGGAGTTAAACCAGAGAAAACCAATACAGGCACCTGCTAGGGCTGCAGCCACAATAGCAGGATCAAGCAGATCAGATCTATAGGCAATGGCAGCCATAACCACCATCACTATCATGACCGTACCAGATGCCAAGCCATCTAAACCATCGGTAAGATTAACGGCATTACACATGCCCATAAGCAGTATGTCAACAAAGATAAGGTAGAGCCAGGGAATGCTTATTCCAGCAATTTCTGTTTCCAAAACGCCCAAATCAATGGTAAGGATAAAGGGAATTTCTACCGTAGGAGTAATACCTATCAAATTGACTGCCACCAGGCAAAACACCGTTGAGACTAAGAACTGACCCACCAGTTTTGCCTTGGGAGTAAGACCCAAAGAACGCTCGTGAACCACCTTTGAAGCATCATCTATAAAGCCCAAAAACCCGGTAATAAGGGTAGCCCCTGTTAGCAAGAAAATCTCAGGAGAAGGTCCCGCCACAAGCACAATAGCAATAGCCACTGAAATAAGCATCACCACTCCGCCCATAGTGGGCGTACCCTGCTTCACTAAATGGCTTTGAGGCCCATCGGCACGCACCTGTTGACCAACATGGCTTGAACGCAATGCCTTGATCCATACAGGCATAAGAATCATGGTCACCGCTGCCGCTATAACTACAGCAAGAAACACTAAAAAGGTGGGATATCCAGAAAATACAGAAAACACTTCAGTTGACCAACCCTTCTACCACTTGGGAAAGGCCTACAGAATGAGAAGCTTTAATCAAAAGAGCATCATCTGGGCAGACTAAAGTACGCACGAGATCCAGGGCGGCTTGTGCGTCTTCTACCTGATATATACACTCAAGCGAAAATCCTTCTTCTTTGGCAGCTTGTGCTATCTCAGATGAAAACTCCCCTACACAAACCAGTATTGACAATAAACTATGTGCAGCTTTCTTGCCAACACGCCAATGGCCTTCCTGGGTGTAAGAACCCAGCTCACCCATGTCCCCTAAGACCGCAATACGCCTTCCTTTTACCTGACGCGCTGCAAAGGCATCAAGTGCGGCGCACATAGAATCGGGGCTTGCATTATAGGCATCATCCACCACCGTAAATCCAGCCTTGGCCTCACATACCCGCGCGCGCCCTTCCTCGGCCTGAACACCGCCAAGGGAAAAAGCAATCTCTTCAAGAGAAAGGCCGAAGGCAAGACCAACAGCACAGGCCGCACAGGCGTTTGCCA
>CAYSMG010000152.1:0-3298 GCA_964432045.1 uncultured Eggerthellaceae bacterium | reverse complement strand
CTTGATATTGTCTTTCAAATTTTTAATAACCTTACCAGTAGGGGACATCAAATTGTTCTTTCAGCTGATCGGGCTCCTAAAAATATCGATATAGATGAACGTTATAAGACACGCTTTAACTCTGGTGGCACCTTTGATATTCAACCACCAGAAATAGAAACTAAACTCTCTATTATTAAGAGTTATCTAGAGGAATATCGCGAAGGTGATGGTGATTCGACCTTCACTATCCCTGAAGATATTCAGATTTATATCGCTGAAATTTCTAGTTCAAACATCAGAGAATTAAAAAGCGCGGTTACTAAGGTTATTTATCAAATGACCTACTTTAACCGGCCTGACTTAAACCTTAATGATGTACATAAGCTTTTAGAAAATCATTTTTCAGGCGGTCCTTCTAAGCGACTTTCTATTAACGATATTCAAAAGGCAGTAGAAACCTTTTATCGAATAAGTCATAACGACTTAGTAGGGAAGAAAAGATCCCGCGAAATTACCTATGCCCGCCAAATTGCCATCTATCTATGTCGGCAATTACTTGATCTTCCTTATAACGATATTGGTAAGAAGTTTAATCGTGACCACACAACCGTAATGTATTCGGTTACGAATGTGGAAAATAAGATGCAGGAAAGTCGTGAACTGCGCGAAGAGCTAGAAACTCTCAGTCAAATAATTCGGGAATTGTAGCTTAAAACTCTTAAATAGAAGGTTTTTTATAGATTCACTTACCGAGTTAAAAAAGTCGCTTTAACCTAATATTGAATTACACCCCGAAAAACGGTTAAAAAATGCTTTAAAAGATGGTTTTTGCGGTGTAAAGAGAAGAACAGGCTTTTTTCTGTTGAAAATAATCGCCTCTCTTCAACAGAAACGACCGCATAAAATTTTCGCTTTCATCAGAGCTTTTTTACGTTTTCCAACAATCCACCGTTCTTATTATTACTACTAAATATTTTTCTTATATAAAAGGTTCTTTAGAAGATTTAATAAGAGCTCTCGCTAAAAGTATAAGGCGTGTAGGCTGAAGGCGAGTACAATAAGCAGCTGAAGTGAAATAACTCAATAGAGGAAGGTTTCCTGTGAAACTCAGTATCAATAAGATGGAACTTCAAAATGCTCTTTCGATTGTATTAAAGGGAGCTTCCTCACGATCAACCCTCCCTGTTTTATCAGGTGTTTATCTTGATGCTCATGATGATCAGCTTACACTTCAAACAACCGACCTTGAGCTTTCTATTCAATACACCGCACCAGCTTTAATTGAGGAAGAGGGTACGAGCGTTTTACCCGCAAGATTATTCAGTGACATTGTAAAAAACTTATCTGATGCCGCCGTTCATCTACAAACTGAAGATGAAGAGGCAAAGCTATCCTGTGATGGAGCATCTTTTAATATCAAAACACTCAACCCAGATGATTTCCCCACCTTCCCTCAGGTAGATACCACCCAACAAATTCAAATACCCTTCCCTCAATTTAATTCCATGGTTCGCCGTGTTGCACGAGTAGTTTCACGCGATGAAAGTCGAGCCATACTCACTGGAGTACTTATTACTATCGAAGACAATCTACTTAAGATGGTTGCAACCGATTCTTACCGTCTTGCAGTAACCGAGGTACAAATCCCTCAAGATAAGGCTGAGGACTTCCAAGCGGTTATATCAGGAAGTTTTTTACAGGAGTTGGCAGCCCTACCAAAGTCAGAAGAGATGCTCAGTATTGCCTTGGCGGAAAACCAGATTGTTGTGAATTATCAAGACACCGTGTTTATTAATAGGCGTATTGAAGGAAACTTCCCTAATTACAAGCAATTATTACCTACAAGTCACACCTTAAAGGCACGTATTGATACCGAACGACTTATTGCTGCAGTGAAACGCGTTTCTCTTTTAGGTCACACTTCTTCCCCTGTCCGCTTTGATATCAATGTTGATTCTCAAAGCATTCAATTGTCCGCCATCACTCAAGATGTTGGAAGTGCTCAGGAAACAATTCCTTGCGTGTGCGAAGGGGAAGACGTTCAAATTGCCTTTAATTACTCCTATGTCTTAGAAGGCTTAAGTGTAGTTGAGACAGCTCAGGTTAATCTTGAAATTCTCTCTTCTTTAAAACCAGGGATATTTACCTCTGATGAAAAGGAGAATTATCTGTATTTAGTTATGCCTGTTCGTGTTTCTTAATACATACGCTTTTCTATGGGCTTACAAATACGACAGCTTGAGTTTAAAAATTTTCGCAGTTATACCTCTTTAAAGCTCAGTAATTTAGGGCCTCGTACTATATTTATTGGCCCAAACGCTATAGGTAAAACTAATATTATTGAAGGCATTCAACTTCTGTGTTCACAAACTTCTTTTCGCCATGCCAGCGTTGATCAGCTTATTCATGAAAGAGATTCTTTTGCGTACCTTAATGGATGGCTTAGTGATGGTTCGCGTGAATTAGAGCTTAGCCTGCAATTATCACAAGGGAAGAGAAGAAGGCTACTAAATGGTAAGACTCGCCGTGCGTCTGATATACGCAGTATCTTACCGGTAGTTTTATTTACTCCTGATGATTTAGACCTTACGCGGGGATCTTCCTCTATAAAACGCGATGCCCTCGATACCCTAGGTTCGCAATTATCCGTCAATCATCAGCAGATACGGAGTGACTACGAACATATTCTTCAATCAAAGAATCGACTTTTAAAAGAAGAAGCAGCCCCTGATTTTATATCAAGTGTAAATGAGATAATGGTGATGGTAGGGGCACAGCTGAGCTGTTATAGAGCCGCCTTGTTCTCGCGTCTCTCTCAAAAAATATCCCAGTTTTACCGTGATATATCAGGTAAAACAGAACTTTTAGAGGTCTCTTATTACCCTTCTTGGATAGAGTACAACTCTACTATTCCCTACCTTCTTGTACCTACCCGTGATGAAGCACGCCAAGCCTTAGAAGAAGCACTGGTAAAACATAGAAGCGAGGAAGAGATACGTCATAAGGCAGTAGTAGGTCCCCATGCAGATCACCTAGATTTTTTTATAGAGGGTAAAAATGTTGCCCAATTTGCAAGCCAGGGACAAAAGCGTTCATTGGTTTTAGCCTTTAAACTCGCCGAGACTTCCCTTATAGAGGAGATTCTTGATCAAAAACCCGTACTACTCTTAGATGATGTTATGGGTGAGCTCGATGAAATAAGACGCAATGCTCTTCTATCTTTTTTAGTGGATGATTTACAAACCTTTATCACTGCTACCGGAACCTCTTATTTTTCTTCCGACATAGTAAATACTGCCTGTGTTATACAACTTCC
>CAYSMG010000151.1:0-3320 GCA_964432045.1 uncultured Eggerthellaceae bacterium | reverse complement strand
CATCTAAAAATTCACACGCTCCGGGCAGAGGATCAATGCCGGCAATAACTTCCTGAATCTGCGGAAGACCCAGCTTATGTTTAGCCAAGGTATCCAAGCGGAACTGCATAAGCCTGTCGTAATTAGGTTCATCACGAGTGGTTCGTGCAAGTTCAGGCACCCCACTTGCCTGAGAAAAGGCGATCCAAATCTCGGGGACTAAGACGCCCTCCAAATCAAGACAAACCACATTCATAAAAAATTCCTTTCCGGTAGTTTTATAAGTTGCGACCAGTGTGACACATCAATGCTTCCGAAAGATAAGGTAGAGGTTAAGTCTTTTCGATTTTCCATCAGCTCGAAAACGAGCAAGGCAGCTGCCCTGATCCGCAACCGCCTCAATAAGGCTATCAGCTTCTTCCTCACTAAAGCCATGACAATAGCGCCACAAGCCAGGAGTCTTTTGCCAGCCAAGAAAGGTGTCACCCGGTTCAAGCTCAGGCGCGCCTAAGGCGGCATGTGCCTCCTTAAAGCTTCGCGCGGCCTTGGCTGAAAGACGGGGGTCATCCCATAAGCACCACAGTGACACCACAAGCAGTCCCCCGCTTCTGATGAGGGAAAAAAGATCCCTGAGAGCATTTCTTCGCAGGGTGTAGGAGGGAATGTGGTGAAAGAAACCAAAGCAGACCAAGGCATCTGCCATCTGGAAAGAAGGAGTCTTTTCCTCAGAGGCATTCAGCGCTTCGGCAAGCGAGCGACCTTGCGTCAGATGGGCTATAAGATCAAGCTCATGATAGGTATAGGCCGCCAGCTTTGGCGAGGGAACCTTTGCTGAAGCTAGGGCCCTGCAGTTATCCACCGCATCGATCGATATGGCAATATCGGAGAGTTCCTCGGCCGCAAAGGAAGAAAAACGCCCATTCCCGCAGGCTAAATCGATTAAGCCAAGGCGCAAACCATCACCGGATGGACTTGCTGCCTGACGCAACAAGGGCAAGCAGCGATACCAACCCTCCCAAGGGGCTTCCCGCGTGTGCGAAAAGGAAGAGGCACACTCTTCGTAAAATCGATTGTTAAGCTGGCAGAGCAGCGAGATAGTGTCGGTGTCCATGACAGACATTGTAGCCTAGGTGTCTTTGGCCCCCTGGCGCGAAACGGAGCTCTCGCCTACAATTCCGAGCTATGGACAAAACAGATTCTCATACCAGCTCTTATGCCAACTCTTACACCAGCACCCCTTGGCGGCCTGTATCGAGCCAGGATGCAGAACTGATTGCCCAGGCGGCCGAGCGCGTCATTATCCAAGCAGCACAAGAACTTGAAGCACAGGGTCAGCTCGGTCAAAAACAGCTGGCAAGAATCATTCGTGAAAACAATCGCGAGCTTCCACGCAATGATACTCATGTAGCTAAAAAACATCTCATTCCCCATTACCGCAGGCAAAAGAAGACCGATAGTTGCTACTGGGAAAAGCGGGGCATTAGCGGAACCTTAGAAGAAGCGCTTATGCAGGCATTTCAGGTGAAACCACGCCGCACTGCATCAGGGGTGGCCACTATTTCGGTGATAACAAAGCCTGGCCCCTGCGCAAGTAATTGCATATACTGCCCCAATGATCTGCGCATGCCAAAAAGCTATATAGCCGATGAGCCTGCCTGCCAACGCGCCGAACGCAACTGGTTTGATCCCTATCTGCAGGTAGCGGCTCGGCTGCAAACCTTAGAAGAGATGGGTCATGTGACCGATAAGGTGGAACTCATTATCCTGGGCGGGTCCTGGACCGATTACTCTCTTGCCTACCAGTGCTGGTTTATTGCCGAACTCTTCCGCGCTCTTAATGAGGCCGGCACGCAAAAGGCGGGCTTGAGCAGGGATGAACGCAGCAAGCACTACGAGCAGCTGGGCCTTGCGCGCAGCCCCGAGCAGTGCGCTGCCTTTGTGCAAACAGGACAGCAGCTCATTAATGAGGGCATGAGCTACAACCAGGCCTATTCCCAACTCTACGAACAAGATGAAGCCTGGCTCAGTCTTGCCACCTGGCAAAAAGCCAGCTTTGAAGAGATCCAAGCGCTACAGACAGAAAACGAGACGGCTGCACATCGCTCGGTGGGTCTGGTGGTGGAAACCCGCCCCGATGCCGTAGATGCCAACACCTTTGCCCACCTACGTCGCTTGGGTGCCACCAAGGTGCAAATGGGCATCCAAAGCCTTGATGAAAAGGTTCTTAAAGCCAATCGACGCAGCATTAGTGTTAGAGACATTCGGCGTGCCTTCGAACTTGCCCGCCTCTTTGGCTTTAAGACCCATGCACACTTCATGCTTAACCTTTTAGGCGCAGATCCCGAAAGCGACAAGCGCGATTATCAGCGACTTATTGAGGATAAGGCCATTGTTGCCGATGAGATAAAGCTCTACCCCTGTGCGTTGGTGGAGGGCACTGATCTGGTAAAACACTATAAGGACGGCTCATGGAAGCCTTATAGCGAAGCGCAGCTTGTTGAGGTGCTTGCCTCTGATCTTTTGCACACACCGGCCTACACCCGAATATCGCGCATGATTCGCGACATTCCTGCACAGGATATTCTGTGTGGAAACAAGAAGATCAACCTGCGCCAGATGGTAGAGAAAGAAGCGCAGCGCCTTGCCCAAAAGAACAAAAGCCCTTTGCAAGAAATTCGCTCCCGCGAGATAGGGGTAGAAGGCACCGACGATGAGAAACTGCAGTGCAAAGAGCTGCGCTACGAAACCAGCATAAGCACGGAAGTCTTTTTGGAGTGGGTTGACGAGAAAGACCGCATCGCTGGGTTTTTACGCCTGTCGCTTCCCCACCCTTGGGCCCTCAGCCAGACCTGCACCGACCTTCTTGGAGGTAAGGCCGCTATTGCTAAGGGCGAGGCAATGATACGCGAGGTGCATGTGTACGGTAGCGTAGCGGGCCTGCATCGCAACAGCCCCGGTGCCCAGCACAAAGGCCTCGGGCGCAGTCTTATAGCCCGCGCCTGTGAGATTGCTAAAGAGGCAGGCTACACCTCCCTTAAGGTCATTAGTGCCGTAGGAACCCGCCCCTACTACCGCAGCCTTGGTTTTGATGATGGGGTCTTGTATCAGTGCAAATCGCTGTAGGACAGCAGAAGAAAGCAGTAGAATCAGCTTCTTATCTGCGTCGCAGCACCACAATCAAGGTATAGGCGCACTGCCGATCCTAATCCTTTCTAAAAATCTCAAATTCATTGTGCGTGGGCTTGCAGCTGCAGGCTTGTGGGCTTGACCCGTAAGCCAATACAGACGCGCTGTCCAACTTTACTTTGATTTGACCTGCCTCCGACAATTATTTGAAGAGC
>CAYSMG010000150.1:0-3350 GCA_964432045.1 uncultured Eggerthellaceae bacterium | reverse complement strand
TGGTAAGTCTATGGCTTATTTAGTGCCCAGTGTCTTGCTTGCCAAACACAGGCAGTTAAGCGTAGGTATTGCTACAAAGACAAATACCTTGCTTGACCAGCTGGTATATCAGGAAATACCAGCGCTTTCCGCTGCCCTAGAGAAAAGCGGAGAAACCCAAACACTAAGCTATGCTTCGCTTAAGGGTTTTAGCCATTACCCCTGTTTGCGGAAGGTACAACAACGCATAAACCTTGGTCCTCAAATGCGTGAGGTACAGGGTGAGCTTAAAACCCAGGCTCCCTCACTTGCAGCCCTGCTTTCCTATATTGAACAGACCGAATATGATGACATGGATGGCTTAAAGATTGACTATCGCGTGCTACCGCGCTTCTTAATCACAACCACCAGTCATGACTGCCTGCGCCGTAAATGTCCCTTCTTTGGAAAGTCTTGTTTTGTGCATGGGGCCCGCCGAAGGGCCGAAGAGGCCGATATAGTGGTCACTAACCACAGTCTGCTCTTTTGTGACCTTGCGGCAGAGGGCGGGCTTTTGCCTCCGGTGAACTATTGGGTTATTGACGAGGCTCATAATGCCGAAGAAGAGGCGCGACGTGCCTTTTCCGTCTCTCTTGCGGCGGAAGAGATTCTCAAATTAGCAGCAAAGTTTGATTCAAGCGAGGATTCATCGGCGCTGTTTTCCCGTACAGAACGCCGAACTTTGGCGCACATAAGCGAAGAGGGGGCAGCACTCTTTCATGCTTTGCTTTCCAAGGCGCGCAGCTCATCGGCTCCCTTTGTCTTGTTTGCCCGTGATTTTTGCGCCCATATGAAGGACCTGCTTTATTTCAGCACGGGTACCAAAAGCCGTGGATATGAATACGTGGACGTATGGATTAACTCCGAGGTTCGCGCCAGCTCGCACTTTAGTGAGCTGGGAGCGCTGGCCGCAAGTACCGCCGAAGCAGCCGAGAAACTCGTCACCGCCTTACAAAACCTGGTGGCCTACCTTGAAGATATTGAAGACATCGCCGAGATCCAGCGAGAATTGGCTTCCTGCGCTTTAAGGCTGAAGGACTTAATAGCAGCGATTGAACTTATTTTCAAGTGCGCACCCGAGGGCTTTGTATATTCGGCTACTTTGTGCAAAAAGAAGGACAAGCTAGTCGAAAAGATCGAAGCTCAGATGCTGAGTGTGGGCCAGGCTATGAACGAGACCCTCTATGCCAAGACAAAGTCGGTCGTGTTTACCTCGGCTACCCTAGCCATTGGGAATAATTTCACCACCTTCCAAGAAGCCTTAGGTCTAAGCGAAAGTGGCCATCGCCCCTGTAAGAGTTTGCAACTTGCTTCAAGCTATGATTTTGATAACAACATGGTGGTATATGTCATAAGTGATATGCCCGAACCAAACGATCCCCATTATATGGGCGCCCTGCAGCATCTGCTAATCGAGACACATCGCGCTCAGCAGGGTTCGATGCTTACTCTGTTCACAAATCGCCGCGAAATGGAGAAGTGCTTTGAGGTGGTGCAGTCCGAGCTTAAAAAAGACCAGCTGCGCCTGGTGTGCCAGAAATGGGGAGTCTCGGTAAAGGGCTTGCGTGATGATTTTTTGGCCGATGAGCACCTTTCTCTCTTTGCTCTCAAAAGCTTTTGGGAAGGCTTTGATGCTCCGGGAGCAACTCTTAAAGGGGTTGTCATTCCGAAGCTCCCCTTTTCCAAGCCAACAGATCCGCTTTCCTGCGAGCGAGCCGCGCGTGACGACCAGGCTTGGCGACACTATGTTTTACCCAAGGCGGTCATAGAGGTAAAACAAGCAGCAGGCAGACTTATTCGCCGTGCCGATGATACCGGAGTGCTTATATTGGCCGATAAGCGCCTTATCACAAAGAGCTACGGAAAGACCTTCCTCAACTCACTTCCTAGTCATACCGTAAGGGTGCGGACCGCCGCCGAGGTAGCAAAGGCCTTAGCTCTTTTGCGCTAGTGTATGAGATAAATGAGCAGATTTGGGAAAAAATCGGACAAGCTTATGCGGGCAGCGCATATCAAGCGCAGCACACGAGGCACGTCCAATGAGATATCCTTCAGTGTCTTAGATGCCGCAAAAAACGCCTTGGATGAGGGTCGCGACGAACCCACTGAACAAGCACGCCGTTTTGGCCGTATCGTTTTGTTTACCCTTCCTCTGCGTTCTGGACGCAAAAAAACACTTTCTACCCCTCAGAAGGAAAGCAGCCTGCCGCCCTCGTCGCAAGCGGCGACCCCGCAGACAAAGAGCCTGGGCGGCAGTGCCTTGAGCAGTAGCGCCTTGTCCCTAGAAGCGGGTTCTGCTCAGGCTCGCCAAGCAACACCGGGCCAACGCAGTTGGCTTGCTGCCAACAAAGAAGGGCGCACCGCACGCGCCTCACACGGTACGGCTCGTAGTGCCGAAGAGGAAATTGCCTGGCGAAAGGCCCGCCGCCGCAAGCACCGACTGCTTGTTTCTGTGGCTTGCACCTGTGTGGTGGTGGCGCTGCTTGCGCTGGGTGGAGTATACCTTTACCAAGACAACCTGCGCTTTCAAAACAATACCCAGCAACTAAGCCTTGCTTACGAGGCCCTCTCTTCAACTGATGAGCTGATAGTTTCGCTTGATGAAGCTGTGCAAAACCCCTTGGACGACACTTCTCAGTCGTATTTCAGCCAAGCGGAAAGCAACTTTTCCTCAAGTTTGGAGCAGCTAAGTCAGGCAGACGAGTATGCCCAGGCAGCCCTACAAGGACTGCACGAGGCTCGTGAACGGGAGGCGGCCGATGCTTTGAGTGAGGCGGCTGCAGCGCGGACCACCCTCATTGAGCAAGGGCGTGAAATTCTGCTGGCGGCCCAGGCGGCGATAGAGCCCTATGAACAGCTCCAAGATATATGGCAAGAGGTGCTTTCGGCCGATGAAACAGTACGTGAGGCAGCACAGAGTGTCTCTTCGGGCGAGAGGGAAGACATTAGCAGCTCTAGCGAACAAACTTCCCAGGCCATAGAGGAGTTTTCTCAGATAAGCGATGAACTCGCCCTCTTTTCACAAGAAAATCCCGAGGTGGATCTTGCCAGCTTGCTTGCTTACATAAACAAGCGCATTGAGGCTTTAAACTATGCCCTCGCCTCAAACGAAGCCCTAGAAGCGCGCGATACGACAAGCGCGCTTGAGCAAAACGAGGCCTACACCACCGCCGACGAAGAAGCGACCGCCTTAGCTGAAGAGCTGCCGAGCGATCCAGGTCAGCCGGTACTTGATCTCTTTAAGGAACAGGTGGCCTCAGCTCAAAGCAGCTACGATGCAGCACGGAATTTGGCTGCAACCTCAGATGCATATCTTCGTGATTATTTCGGTG
>CAYSMG010000149.1:0-3369 GCA_964432045.1 uncultured Eggerthellaceae bacterium | reverse complement strand
AGTTCTTAGTTCTTAGTTCTTAGTTCTTAGTTCTTAGTTCTTAGTTCTTAGTTCTGAATTTACATTCCCCTGTCCTCGTAATCTTCTGTGAGGGTGATGTAGCCTAAATTGTAGAGCGCGCTGTAAATACTAGAAAAGGACTCATCGTAGCCGTAAGCTGCCACGTAAAACTGAACGTAGAACGTGCCGTCGATTGTCGCCGTCCCCCAAGACACGTCGTCATCACTGCTTGTGATGTTATCAAGTTCAAAAGAATACCGATCGGAATTCCTTGAAAGGCCGTTTATTGTCCTTCGCGGCGAGCCGTAATCGGCAAGGAGCATGCCTTCCTCAGAAGCTGACATGGGAGAAGCAAGCTCGTAGACCTTGACGCCCGCGGTGAACGTGCTAACCGCATTGTAAATCCTTATGTACACTGCCCTGTTGTTGGAAGAGCTAGCGCCGGTCAAAGAAATGAGCGGCATGTCTGTGAGGCTGTTAGCGGCGGCAAGCCTCTTGTAGCTTCTGGTGGAAGTAAGGTAAGTATGGGCCATAGCCTGCGTGCTGTCGTCCTCGTTGTACGAGTCAATTGCGGCAACTTCCGTGTTAAGCGTTGTAATGTTATTGTAAATGCGGTAGTAAATTTCAAAGCCTTTAAAATAGCTGCTTGACGCAGAGGCTAAGTTTGCGACATCGGAGGTTTCAAAGGCAACGTAATTAGAAGCCTCGTCAGCATCACTACCAGGCTTATTGATGTATGTGGTAACAGGCTCAAAGTAAATATAAAGCTCTATTCCGCAGCCTGCAAAAAGAAGAAAAAGCGCGGCAAAGGCCGCCCCGGCTGCGTTGAAAGAACAGGGGAAAAGGCTAGCCCTCCGTCTTTTAACTGAGGCTTTTCTTTTGTAGCTTTTCTTCTTGTACGCACAGGACATGCTGCCTGTATGTTATTGCTGGCCTTGTGATATTTCAAGGGCTATAATTCTAGAGCGGGCAAGGTCTGTCCACTGCGAGGAGGGATACAAGTCCACCATCATTCTGTAGGATTCAATGGCCGCCTCCGCGCCTTCGCTTTGCTCTTGGATTCGCGCGATATTAAAGCGGCATCTAGCCTTTTGCGGAAAGTTTGAACAATTTTCTGCCCTCTCAAAAAGGGAGGATGCCTCGTCCAAAAGTCCAAGCTCCTCCGAGCAAACTGCGGCGTTGTAAAGGGCGTAACCTGTTGTATAGTACTTGTTTGAGATAGCGGCCGCCTCATAAAAGCTCTTGGCCGCCTCCCAGTCCTCCTTAGAGTAATAGATTTCTGCCGCCGACAGGGCAGCGCGAACACCTGCAAAGTTCCGCATATTAGAAGAGGCAACATCTTCTAAGGATGCGATAATCTCCTCTTCCCTTGTCGCGTCGGGCAAGCCGTTAGTGGACAGCTCGCTCCACTCTTCCATAAGGTCGCTTATTCTTTGGTACGCCTTTTCCATGCTAGACTGCCTTAAAACAGTCACTATAACCAGCACGATTACAAGCGCAAATACGGCGGCAACGGCGGCAATTAAAATCTTCCGCTTTGCCATAAAAAAGGCGGAAAGTGCTTGCGAGAAAGTAGGCTTTTCTTCGTTATTTTTGCGTTCAAACTGGACAGCCATTTATTGCTCCCTGATTTTCAATTCCTTTATCAGCCTTGAAAGATAAGTGCGCTGAATCCCTAACGCCTTGGCGGTTGCGGTTTGATTCCAGCCGTTTTGCGCAAGAATCCGCGCGATGTACCGCTTTTTAAAAAGCGTCATGGCGGACCTCAAGGTTTTGTCAGCTCCTGCATTATAATCAGGAATGAGGGGATTATTCAAGAGAAGGTCATCTTCGGTTATACAAGGCGGCTTGGCCGCAACGCACGCGCGTGCGATGGCATTTTTAAGCTCGCGCACGTTGCTAGGCCATGAATGCATTAAAAGGGCCTCTTCAGCTCCGGCGGAAAAAAACAAAAAGGGCTTAGCTGTCTTTGCAACGCATTCCCTTAAAAACACGTACGCTAGAGGCATAAGATCCACGCGGCGCGCTATAAGGGAGGGAAGATAAAGGGGAATGACGCTTAAAGCGTAGTAAAGGTCAGCGCGAAATTTTCTTTCCGCGACTAGCTTTTCTAGGTCGTATCTAGTGGAGGCCGCGACACGCGCGCAAATGGGAATAGAGCCCCCCTTTTTTTGAATGCAGCCTGCCTGAATGACTGCCACAAGCTTTTCTTGCATGGGCTCTGAAAGGCTTTCAATTCCTTTAAAAAGAATAGTCCCGCCTTTAGCCTTTTCAAAAAGCCCCGCCCCGCCGCTCTCTTCTGGGACCGCGCATTCTTCCCCAGCGCATGAGGCTTCATTCTCCGCACCAAAAAGCAGCTTCTCCAAAAGGGCATCCGAGAAGGCGGGGCAGTTAACGCAAACAAAGGGCTCATCCGAGCGGTGGCTAAAGCTGTGTAGCTTTCTTGCAAAAAATTCTTTTCCTGTTCCCTCCTCGCCAATAAAAAGGACAGGAGAGGGGGTATCCGCTATAGCCTTTACTACAGCGAGCTTTTCTTTCATTATTTGGCTCTCAACTACCGCAGGCGAAGGGGCAAAGTGAAGTGCTGAAAAGTCAGCGGCACTTGTGTAGGCTTTAGCCGCGCTTTCTGCAAGCGAGCTAAGCTCGCGGACTAGCGCATCCGGGGGATTAGCGTCATTTTCTGCCTCCTCAAGGGGGCAAAGGGCAGTAAGAAGGGCTATTTGCCTTCCTGAAAGGCGCATCGGGGAAGCGGCAACAGCGGCGTTTAAGAAAGGGATGTCAGGAAAAAGTGCCTTTGCTAGGTAAGCGGCATCTTGGCCTTTCAGGAAAACAGCGGGAGAGGCAGAAGACATAGCGGAAGGCAAGAAACTCGCGGGAAGAGGCAGGGAAACGCGGCTTGCCTCAAGCCCCCGCCTTGAAGGAGAAAGGGCTAGAAAGCCGCGCTCCTTGCTTTCATCCAAAAAAAGAACGGATGCCGCGTTGCACAAGCCGGAAGCAAGAAGGGAGTTAAGGGCGCGAAGCAATGGAACGCTTGCATTCGTGCATTCAGATTGGTTCACTGCAAAGTCCCTGCGAAGCATCGGCTGGCCTTTACCGAAACATTTTAAGCAATACCATTATGCATTGCCATTGCACGGGAAAAGAAGCTCTAGACCGACTTGTCTTTCAGCATGTCCCCTAGAGTGTATGAGCCGTTTTCTTCTTCCTTGTCGGAAATATAGCGGGAAAGCTCCTCGGTTTCTGCGCGCCTCTTGTACTCGCGCACGGAAAATGAAACCCTTTGCTTTTCAGGATTAATTTCAACAAGCGAAACGGTTACCTTGTCGCCTTCGCTATATTTCTTTATAGCCTCTTCAAACGTCTCTTCCT